>JAYRLJ010000093.1:0-10085 GCA_041905305.1 Hylemonella sp.
TAGCGGCCCGGTGCCCTTCGGCGCCGAGCGCTACCCGGACCGCAGCGGCCAGGCCGTGATCGTCAAGAAGCAGGTCATCCTGACGGGCGAAAACCTGACCGACGCGCAACCGGGCTTTGACAGTCAGACCCAGGAGCCGACCGTCAACCTGACGCTCGACGCCAAGGGCTCGCGCATCTTCAAGGACATCACGCGCGAGAACGTCGGCAAGCGCATGGCCATCATCCTGTTCGAAAAGGGCAAGGGTGAGGTGGTCACCGCGCCGGTGATCCGCACCGAAATCGGCGGTGGCCGGGTGCAGATTTCCGGCCGCATGACAACGGTCGAGGCCAACGATACCGCCCTGCTGTTGCGTGCCGGTTCCCTGGCGGCGCCGATGGAAATCATCGAGGAGCGCACCATCGGCCCGAGCCTGGGCGCCGAGAACATTGCCAAGGGCTTCAACAGTGTGACCTGGGGCTTCGTGGCGGTGGCGGCCTTCATGTGCGTCTACTACATGCTGTTCGGCGTTTTCTCCAGCGTGGCGCTGGCGGTCAACTTGCTGCTGCTGGTGGCGGTGCTGTCCATGTTGCAGGCCACGCTGACTCTGCCGGGCATGGCGGCCATGGCCCTGGTGCTGGGCATGGCGATCGACGCCAACGTGCTGATCAACGAGCGCGTGCGCGAGGAACTGCGCAACGGTGCGTCGCCGCAGGCGGCCATCCATGCCGGCTACGACCGCGCCTGGGCCACCATCCTGGACTCCAACGTCACCACGCTGATCGCCGGCCTGGCGCTGCTGGCCTTCGGTTCCGGTCCGGTGCGCGGTTTTGCCGTGGTGCACTGCCTGGGCATCCTGACCAGCATGTTCTCGGCCGTGTTCTTCTCGCGCGGTCTGGTCAACCTCTGGTACGGCCGGCAGAAGAAGCTCAAGAGCGTGTCCATCGGCACCGTCTGGCGTCCGGATGGCGACGCGGTGGCCAAGGCGGAATAAGGAAAAGTCATGGAGTTCTTCAAGATCAAGCGCGACATCCCGTTCATGCGGCATGCGCTGGTGTTCAATGTGGTGTCGTTCCTGACCTTTGCCGCTGCGGTGTTCTTCCTGTTCACGCGCGGCCTGCACCTGTCGGTCGAGTTCACCGGCGGCACACTGATGGAGGTCAGCTACAGCCAGCCGGCCGACTTGGGCACGGTGCGCAATGCCATTGCCAAGCTCGGCTACCAGGACGTGCAGGTGCAGAACTTCGGCACCGCGCGCGACGTGCTGATCCGCATGCCGGCGGTCAAAGGCGTGAGCTCGGCCCAGCAGAGCGACCAGGTGATGGCGGCGCTGGCGGCGGCCGATGCCAGCGCCAGCCTGCGGCGTACCGAGTTCGTCGGCCCGCAGGTCGGCGACGAGCTGGCCGCCGACGGCCTGAAGGCCCTGGCCTTCGTGGTGGTGGGCATCATGATCTACCTGGCGCTGCGCTTCGAATGGAAGTTCGCCGTGGCGGCCATCATTGCCAACCTGCACGACGTCATCATCATCCTCGGCTTCTTCGCCTTCTTCCAGTGGGAATTCTCGCTGCCGGTGCTGGCGGCAGTGCTGGCGGTGCTGGGCTACTCGGTCAACGAGTCGGTGGTGATCTTTGACCGCATCCGCGAGAACTTCCGTCGCTACCGCAAGATGAACACGGTCGAGATCATCGACAACGCCATCACCTCCACTATCAGCCGCACCATCATCACGCACGGCAGCACGCAGCTGATGGTGCTGTCCATGCTGCTGTTCGGCGGCGCCACGCTGCATTACTTTGCGCTGGCGCTGACCATCGGCATCCTGTTCGGCATCTACTCCTCGGTCTTTGTGGCCGCGGCCATTGCCATGTGGCTGGGCATCCGGCGCGAAGACCTGGTCAAGGGCGGCGGCGCCCGCAAGGAAGACGACCCCAACGATCCCAACGCGGGAGCGGTCGTCTGACGGCAGACAGCCATGGTGGCGGCCCCGACGTCTGTTGCACAGCGCTTGGCGCTGGCTGAACGGACGCGCGGGCTGCTCGTCAGCGAGGTTTCTCGCCTGCTGCCCGAGCTGGGCACGGCGGTGCAGGAGCGCCTGACGGCGCTGATGAACGAAACCGCCACCGCGCGCGAGATGCAGAGCCGGCGCGATGCCTGGCTGCTGTACCAGAAGGCGCAGCCGGTGTGGCTGGAAGGCATCCAGCGGGCTTGGCAAGCCGCAGGCGAACGTCCCGGCACGACCGCGGCGGTGCCGCGCCTGGGCGACGCTGGTGCCGAGTTGTCGCTGGTGGACAGTGACGAAATCGACAGCAAGATCCTGAGTTCACGTCTGGTGCTGGGCCTGATGGAGCGGCTGGGCGAGGCCTTGGAGGACTTGCGGCTGCGCATCCAGTGGCTCGATGGCCGGGCCGAGTTGTCAGCCCAGGACATCCTGCGCCCCGACGTGCTGCTGCTGCCACTGGTGGCGCAATGGGTCGGCAGCGGCATGCCGCGCGAGGCCTGGCCGCGCATCAGTGACGTGGTGCAGCGCCTGCTGGCCGAGCGTTTGCCGCCGGCCTACGCGCGATGCAACCGGCTGCTGATCGAACAGGGCGTGCTGCCAACGATCGATCTCAAGGATCGCGTCAAGCGTAGCCCGGCCACCGGCCCCACCGCAACCACTGCCGCGGCGTCAGTGCCAGCGTCGCAAGGTGTACCCGCCCCAGCGAGCCGGGTTGCCTCCGGCCCTGCCGTGGCGAGTACCCCGCCGTCCGGCGGTGCCCGTGCACCGCGCGAGGCGTCAAATCCGGCGACCGGCTTATCTGTGCCTCACCGCCGTGGCGGGCTGTTCGGCGGACGTCTGGGCTGGGACGGCCAGGACACCGCGGCGCCGGACATGCCGCCGGACGCCACGGCCCAGCAGGCGCCGTTTCCGCCGGCGTCCGATGTGCCCTTGCTGCGCCAGCGCCAGCGCGCCCAGGGTGTGATGGGCCAACTGCGCGCTTTGCTGGTCGGACCGGGCAGCGGCGGCGAGCCGGCTGCTGACGCATCCGCCCCCTTGCGCGCGCTCACGCCCGCCTTGGCGACTGCTTTGGCAACGCCCCTGCAGGGCACTGCGGCTGCGGCGACGTGGGTCGATGACGACAGCCCCGCCGGGGTGGCCCAGCTGGCCGGCGCGCTGCGCGCACAAAGCCGTGCGCTCAAGCAGCAGGCCACGACCCGTAACGAGAAGGCCACCATCGAGATCGTGGCGCTGATGTTCCAGGCCATCCTGACCGAAGAACGCATTCCGCCGGCCATCCGCGTCTGGTTTGCCCGCCTGCAGATGCCGGTGCTACGTGTGGCCTTGGCGGAGCCGGCGTTCTTCGACTCGCTCGACCACCCGGCACGCCGGCTGATCGACCGCATGGGCTCCTGCGTCATGGGCTTCGATACCGGTGACGTCGGCAGCCAGGCGCTCGCCGCAGAAGTCAAACGCATCGTGCAGATGATTGAGCAGTACCCCGAGACCGGGCGGCAGGTGTTCGAGGTGGTGTACGGCGAGTTCGAGCAGTTCCTCGACCGCTTCCTGACCGGCAAGGACAGCACGCGCAAGGTGGTGAGCGTGGCACAGCAGGTCGAGCAGAAGGAAACGCTGACCATCCAGTACACCATCGAGCTGCGCAAGCTGCTCAAGGACATGCCGGTACGTGACGAGATCCGCGACTTCCTGTTCAAGGTCTGGGCCGAGGTGCTGGCGGTGGCAGCCGTGCGCCAGGGCTTGCAGCACGCCGACACGGTAGCGCTGCGCAAGGCGGCATCGGACCTGGTCTGGGCGGCCAGCGCCAAACCCAATCGCAGCGACCGGACGCGTGTCATCCAGGACCTGCCACAGCTGCTGCAGCGCCTGCGCAGCGGCATGGCGCTGTTGGGCATGCCGGCGGCGGAGCAGGAGGGCCACATCAAGACCGTGAGCGACACGCTGGCGGACGCCTTCCTGGCCAAGACCCAGCCCATTGCGCCGGCGCAGATCGAGGCGCTGGCGCAGCGCCTGGCCGAGCTGGAATACGCCGTCAGTGACGACGGTCTGGGTGAGTTGCAGCTGGACGCCGGCAGCATCGAGCTGCTGCTCGGCATCGATGCTTCCAACCTGGAGGTGGTGGCCAACGGCGGTGCGCAGCCGACCCCCGCCATGCAGGAGTGGGCGCAGGCGCTGCAGCCGGGCGACTGGTTCACGCTCGACCATAACGGCCGCCTGGCCCGCGTGCAGTTCGTCTGGCGCAGCGCGCGCCGGCAGCTCAACCTGTTTGCGTCCACCGAAGGCCGCCGCTACCTGATCCAGGCCGGCCGCCTGGCGGCCTACCTGCAGGCGGGCCTGCTGCTGCCACAGGAAGAGGAAACGCTCACGGCGCGCGCCACGCGGGACGCGCTCAACAAGCTGCAGGCCAATCCCGAGCGTCTGCTGGGTTGACCGGAAATAAGTGGGTCAGTGGGCGACGCGCTCGAGCGTATCGTCGCACAGCTCGTCGAGGATCAGGGCGTCCGGCTCCTCGCCGAAACTCCAGTAGACCATCAGCACGATGATCTTCAGGTCGTCGAGCGTGAGCTCCTCGGCTGGCACGGCCATGGCACGGTCGACCACGATCTCGCGCATCGGCGAGGGCAGCACGCCCGAGGATTCGAGGAAGCTGATGAAGCCCAGGCAGTCAGCCCCCAGATGGTCCTGTTCGGCCACCGAGTAGACGCGCATGCTGTGCGGCGATTGCAGCCGCGTCGGCGTGTCTTGCTGCACGGCTTCTGTGACGCCGGGCAGCCAGTGGGTGCTGCGGGTCGCCTGGTTCAGGCCGTTGTGCCAGTCGCGGGCTTCGCGGATCTCGTCGGCTTCGAAGCCGACGGCGTTGAGTTTGCGCTGGAGCTGATCCGGTTCGGGACAGGCATCGCCGCGCCAGTAGTTTTCGTAGACGTACACGAGCACTTCAAACATGCGCTCAATATATCGCATGCTCTGCGCCTTGATCCGTGCATTTTGAGGGCCTTCCCGGCCTTATTCAAAATCAGCCGGTGGCGATGCGCTGGAACAGGCCGCCGGGCAGACGCGCCACCTGGCCGTCGAGTTCCAGCGCCATCAGGCGGGCCTGCAACTGCGCGGTGGGCCACCCGGTGCGGGCCTGCAGCGCATCAAGGCTTACCGGGTCATAGCCCAGCGCATGCAGCAGACCATCTTCATCGACGGGGGCGCTGACATCGGCGGTGGCGGTGCTGTCGACGTTGAACGGCAAGTCCGGCAGGTCGTCCAACACGTCTTGCGCCGACTCCACCAGCTTGGCACCCTGGCGGATCAGTGCGTGGCAGCCGCGTGACTGGGTGGCATGAATGGAGCCGGGAATGGCGAACACGTCCTTGCCCTGTTCGGCGGCCAGCCGCGCCGTGATGAGCGAGCCGGATTGCAGTGCCGCTTCCACCACCAGCGTGGCACTGGACAGGCCGGCAATCAGGCGGTTGCGGCGCGGGAAGTTGGCAGCCAACGGCGGCGTACCCAAGGGGTACTCGCTGATGATCAGGCCGTGCAGGGCGATGTCGTGCGCCAGCTGGTGGTGTCGTTTCGGATAGACGCGGTCCAGCCCTGTGCCGACCACGGCCGCCGTGGCCAGACGGCTCGCCCCGCCCAGGCCCGCCAAGGCGCCTTCGTGCGCTGCGCCGTCCACACCGAGCGCCAGCCCGGAGACAATGGTTAGGCCGGCCTGGCTCAGGGCATGGGCAAACTGCCGGGCGTTGAGCGCGCCCTGTGGCGTCGGGTTGCGGCTGCCGACGATGGCGAGGCTGCGTGCCGGTTCCAGCGGCAGGTCCAGTCGGCCCATCAGGTACAGCAACAGCGGCGGGTCTTCGATCTGAAGCAGGCCGGCTGGGTAGGCCGCATCGCCCAGGGCCACCACCGCGCGCGGCGGGCCGCCTTCATGGTTCTGCAGCCAGTGCCAGGTGAGGTCGAACTGTGCCGCCAGTTCCGCCGGCTCGCTGCGCAAGGCGGTCGCCTGTTCCTGCGTGACCACCTGCTGCAGTGCCGCCAGCGGTTGCTGGAAGATGGCTTGCGGCAGGCCAAAGGCCGCTAGCAGCTTGCGCGCCGTCTGGTTGCCGATGCCGGCGGTCAGCGTCAGGCGCAGCCAGGCGGCGAGATCGTCGCGCTCCATGCGGTGTGCGCCGTCCAGGGGGGTGATCAGCGCGGGTTGGTCAGGCGGTCGCCGATGCGCACGCCTTCGGTGATGTCGAGGATCAGCGCATAGGACAGCTTTTCGTAGGTCTTGAAGACCATCAGCAGCCCGTTGCGCTCATCCGGCAGCTTGATCGGCGTGCGCTGCGGATCGGTCTTGTCGACCAGGCGCTGGCCGTCCTTGAGGATGGCCAACACGTGACCACGCTCGATGCCGTCCCGCCGGCCGCGGTTGATCACCACCACCTGGTTCTGCGCTGCGTTGACGACGGCACTACCGTAGACCGAGACGATGCGGCCGCTGACCGGGCTGACTGGTGCGCGCGGCGTGTAGGTCGGAAACTCGCGCTCGGGCTCGGGCAACAGCCGATCGCCGACGCGTATCTCTTCCTTGGTGCTTTCGATGTCGATGGTGGCCGGCACGACGACGCTGGTCGGCTGGCCATCGCGGTTTTCCAGGTCCTGGGTGGACTCGCTGCGCACCAGTGCGGCCTTGCCCAGGTACTGGGCCTCGTAGCCGAGCACTTCGCCGGTGCCGGGATCTTTCAGTGCGGTGGCAGTGCGGAAGACGCGAAAACGCTGCGTCTTGTTCTGGTTGTCTAGCAGTGGCGCGCCGGCTGGGCCACGGGCGTAGGCACGGTCGCCACGGCTGAGCATGACGCGGTTTTCCTGCGTGGCCACGATGCGCGCCGCTGCGGCCAGCTCGTTTTCTTCCACGATCACCGGCTCGGCCAGGAAGGGTTCGATGGCGCGGGCCTGCAGTGTGGTCAGCGCCTCGGTGAGCTGTTCGCTGCGCATGCGCGGCGACAGGCGCACCGTGGCCAGGTCAGCCGGCTCGCCGTTCGTACCGCCGGCTACACGCAACGTGGCGCGCCCGTCCTTTTTTTCCAGCAGCAGTTGCTGGCCGGGGTAAATCAGGTGCGGGTTGCGCACGGCTTCCAGGTTCATGCCCCACAACTCGGGCCAGCGCCAGGGGCTACGCAGAAACAGTGAGGAAATGGCCCACAGGGTGTCGCCGCTCTTGACGGTGTAGCTGTCCGGTGCGTTGGGGGCCAGTTCGCTCAAGGGCACGCCAGCTTGGGCAACCTGTCGGGCGGTGGCGCTCTGCGCCGGCGTGATGGGGTAGTTCTGGGCCCAGGCGGCGGAGCCGGCAAGGCAGGCGCCCAAGGCGACCAAGGTGGTGATCGTGTAGCCGGATTTCGCCATCGGTTGTCGTGTCATGTGGTGTGGTGGCTCAGGGCCCTCCCCGGGCGGCCGAGCAGGCTGGGTCTTGATAAATCACGCGCGATTGTGCGCCCAAGCCCTTGATGGGGCAATGTTTTTTGCCCTCTGTTACGGCCGCCGTTACCAAAAGTAGCGAAAATAACGACATCTCTGGCGACTGCTTATGGCCCTACTTCCCATCCTCTGTTTTCCCGATCCGCGTCTGCACACGGTGGCCAAGCCGGTGCAGGCGGTCGACGCGCGCATCAAGCAACTGATTGCCGACATGTTCGAGACCATGCACGAGGCGCATGGCATCGGCCTCGCGGCCACGCAGGTCGACGTCCACGAGCGCCTGATCGTCATTGACGTGTCCGAGGGCCGTGACCAGCCGCTGGTGCTGATCAATCCCGAGATCATCTGGGCCAGCCCGGAGAAGAAGATCAACGACGAGGGTTGCCTCTCGGTGCCCGGCATCTACGACGGTGTCGAACGGCACGAGCGCGTGCATGTGCGTTCGCTCGATGGCGAAGGCCGCGAGCAGATGATCGAGGCCGACGGCCTGCTGGCCATCTGCATCCAGCACGAGATGGACCACCTGCTGGGCAAGGTGTTCGTCGAATACCTGTCGCCGCTCAAGCGCAACCGCATCAAGACCAAGATGGTCAAGGCGCAACGCGAGGCCAAGCGTTGAAAGTCATCTTTGCCGGCACGCCCGAGTTCGCCCGGGTGGCGCTGGAGCGGCTGCACGCCGCCGGCTTCGAGATTCCCCTGGTGTTGACCCAGCCCGACCGGCCCGCCGGCCGCGGCATGAAGCTGCAGGCCTCGCCGGTCAAGCAGTTCGCGCTGGAGCACGGCATTGCGGTGGCGCAGCCGCACAGCCTGCGGCTGGACGGCAAGTACCCGGAGGAGGCGGCCGCGGCGCGTGCCGCCATCGAGGCGGCGCAGGCCGACGTGATGGTGGTGGCTGCTTACGGTTTGATCCTGCCGCAGTGGGTATTGGACACCCCGCGCTTGGGTTGCCTCAACATTCATGCGTCTCTGCTGCCGCGCTGGCGCGGCGCAGCACCGATCCATCGCGCCATCGAGGCCGGTGATGCCGAGACCGGCGTCACCATCATGCAAATGGATGCCGGCCTCGATACCGGCGCCATGCTGCTGGTGGAGAAGCTGCCGATCGCGGCCGACGACACCACGGCCAGCCTGCACGACAAGCTGGCCACACTCGGCGGTCGCCTGATCGTCGAGGCGCTGGAGCTGGCGGCCTGCGGTGGCCTGCAGGCGGTGCCGCAGCCGGCCGAAGGCGTGAGCTACGCGCACAAGATCGACAAGCAGGAGGCGATGGTCGACTGGACGCAGCCGGCGGACGTGATTGCGCGCCGTATCCGCGCCTTCAACCCTTTCCCAGTGGCGGCCACCTCCTTGCAAGGCGAATCCATCAAGCTCTGGTGCTGCGAAATTGATAGCGCATCGCGCTTGTCCGGCAAGGCGCCTGGCACGATTTTGTCCGCCAGCGAGGACGGGATCGATGTCCAGTGTGGAAGTGGCGTGCTGCGGCTGATCGAGCTGCAGCGTGCGGGCGGCAAGCGCTTGGCCGCGGCCGACTTCCTGCGCGGCTTTGCCCTGCCGGTCGGCGCCGTGCTCGGCGCCGCCTGAGCCCGGGACGGCCATGACCCGATTGCGTCCGCTGCTGCATCACGCCGAGTACCGGCAGGGTCTGCGCGATGCCATGTCGGTGGCGCCGGGCCTGGCGGCCTGGGGCCTGATGACCGGCGTGGCCATGGTGAAGTCCGGCATGAGCCTGGTGGAGTCGCTGGCCATGACGCTGCTGGTCTACGCTGGCAGCTCGCAGCTGGCCGCCATTCCGCTCATTGCCGCTGGGGCGCCGGTGCTGGTGATCCTGGCCACGGCGTTCTGTGTCAACCTGCGCTTCGTGGTCTTCAGCGCCCACATGCGTGCCTACGTCATGCACCTACCGCGGCGTCTGCGCCTGTTCGTTGGCTACCTGACGGCCGACCTGAGCTATGTGATGTTCGTGCGGCGCTACCACCAGCCACCGCAGAATCCACCCGAGCAGCAGGCGCAGCTGGCCTATCTGCTGGGCAGTGCCACCGCCAACTGGACCAGCTGGCAGGCGGCCAGCCTGCTGGGCATTGCGCTGGCAAACGCGATTCCAACCCACTGGGGCCTGAGCTTTGCCGGCATCCTGGCCCTGCTGGGCGTGGCCTGCTCACTCGCCTCCAGCCAACTGCGGGTGGTCTCGGCCGGCGTGGCTGGTGCCGCGGCGGTGGCGGCCTTTGCACTGCCTTTCAAGCTCAATATCGTGGTGGCGATTGCTGCCGCTGTGGCGCTGGCGCTGATCCTGGAACAGACGCCGTTGGCAAAGCGGGAGACGCGATGAACCAGACCGATCTATGGACAGTGGGCGTGATCATCGGTCTGGCCGCGGTGACGGTGATCACGCGTGCCTTCTTCTTTATCTCCAGCCGGGAATGGAGCCTGCCGCATTGGGCCCAGCGCGGCCTGCAGTACGCGCCGATTGCCGCGCTGTCGGCGGTGATCGTGCCCGAGATGGTCATGACCCAGGGCCAGCTGGTCAACACTTGGCAGGACGCACGCCTGTTTGCGGTGGTGGCCGGCGCGGCCTGGTTCTTCTGGCGCCGAGGTCAGGGGCAGGCGGTGCTGGGCACCATCGTGGTCGGCATGGCGGTCTACCTGCCGTTGCATCTGGGGCTGGGCTGGT
>JAYRLJ010000485.1:0-1901 GCA_041905305.1 Hylemonella sp.
CAGAAGCACGGAAGCGAGCATGGAACGGATCATCGGGAACCTCCTGGCGTTGGAAACGGACGATGTCGGTACTTGCGGAGTCAGGACGTTACGCGGCTGGTGTGCTCAATCGCCCACCACCACAAACGGCGCCCAGAACAGCGGATGGGCATAAGAATACTTCATGGTTTGTCGCTCGGACATGCCGCCCTGGTCGAGCAGCTGCAGCATGGCTTGTCGCAGGGCTTCCGACTTGTCCAAGGTCTGGGCGCCCGTCTGCTGACGGCGGAACAGGTCCGTCATCAACTGGCGCGCTGCAACCGAGTCTACCGGCCAGTTCGACACCAGCAGCGCCCGTGCCCCGGCATAGAAGAAGGCGCGGCCCAGGCCGGAGACGGCTTCCGAACCGGAACCTTCGCCGGCGGCGGTGTTGCACGCTGACAGTACCACCCAGTCGGCGTTGAGCTTGAGTGTCAGCACCTTGTCCATGGTGAGCAGGCCGTCGTCCTTGTCGCCGGTGACCTCGGGCGAGGTCAGCGCCAGGGCCGGCTGGCTCAGGCCGTCGAGCTCGCCCGGCACCAGGCCATGGGTGGCGAACATCACGACCTTGCGGTCGGACAGGTCGGCTGCCATGACGGCCTTCACACTGGCTTGCCGGTTCAGGTAGACGTCGGACGGCCCGGCGGACAGCACCTTCGCGATGTCGAGGATCTCTTCCTTCGTATCGGGCAGGCGCGGCAGCAGGGCCAGCTCGGCCGAGCTGACCCCCGCGGTCTTGGGCGCGCTGCGCAGATGCAGCGGCAGTCCGCGTGTGGCCAGCTGTGTGCCGCGGGCCTGGGCACGCTCGGCGCTGCGGGCCTGGTCGGCACTGAAGTAGGGATCTCCGAAGCCGATGAAACTTTTGCGGTTGGGGCTGGCGGGCGGCGTATTGCGCAGTGCGGTCAATGCGGTGACCGACGGCAGTTGGGCGATGGCGATCTCGCGCACCAGCCAGGGCATGGCTTTGTAGCCGGCGAAGGGGGCACCCTGCGCGGCTGGCGCCGCGACGTCTTGCGTCACCAGCACCGACAGCGGCAGTTGTCCCAGTTCTGCATGCGGCACAACCAGCAACACCTTCTTGCCCTTGAGGTGGGCGTGCACCGGTGCCAGGATCTGCTGGTAGAGCTGGAACGACGCCTTCACGTCGAAGGGCGGAATCTCGTCGATGGTGGCCACGCCCGGGTCGAGCGCCTTGCGCAGCAGGCTGACCTGGCGGGCCATTTCGCTGCGGCCCATGGGGATGGACTTGAACAGCGGAATGTCCTGCTTGCTGATCGCCCAGACATACGCTTCCTTTTCACCGAAATACCAGGACACCAGGACTTCATCGGCCCGCAACAGGCTGCGGGTACGCTCCACCGTGGCAGGCTTGGGCTCCACCATCTCGGCGTAGTCCGGGTACTTGCGTTCGATTTCCTTTTTCAGGTTCTCGCGTTCGGCCTTGAAGGTTGTGATGTCCTGCCGGATTCGAGCCTGGACCGACGGCAGCTGCTGCTCCGGCGGTGCCGACAGCAGGCCGGTCAGTAACTCCGACAACGAGTTGACGCGGCGCTGCAGGTCCTGCTCTCTGCGCGCCAGCTCGGCCAGTTGCGGGTCCTTGATGTTGGCGCGTGCCGCACTGGCCGTCAGGGCGCGCTGCACGCCGCTGCTCTTGGCCAGGTCGGCCACACGGAAGGCTTCCGCCGCGGCAACCTGGGTCTGCACCGGTTCATTCTGCGCAACGCGGGCCAGCAGGCCGAGGTAGTTTTCGAACAGATAGGTGGTGCGCTGCTGCTGTTTGAGGCTGGCCGTGTCGTTCTCGGCATCGCTGCGGGTCTGGTCGACCAGGATCGGGGCCGCCTCCCGAAAGATCGTTTGCGCCTCCGTCAGCTTGCCCTGCTGCT
>JAYRLJ010000094.1:0-10030 GCA_041905305.1 Hylemonella sp.
TGGGTCTGGTGACCATGGGTTCCATGTACTACCTGATCCCGCGCCTGTTCGGCCAGAAGAAGATGTACAGCGTCAAGGCGATCGAGGTGCACTTCTGGACCGCCACCATCGGCATCGTGATCTACATCGCTGCCATGTGGATTGCCGGCGTGATGCAGGGTCTGATGTGGCGCGCCATCAATCCGGACGGCACGCTGACCTACACCTTCGTCGAGTCGGTCAAGGCCACCTTCCCGTTCTATGTGCTGCGTCTGCTGGGCGGCCTGCTGTACCTGTGCGGCATGCTGATCATGTTGTGGAACGTGATCAAGACGGCAACCGCCGGTCGTTCGACCGAAGTTGCGATCCCGGCCGCTGCTGCCCACGCCTAAGAAGGAAAACATCATGGCACAACATCAAACTGGCGGCGGTTTGTCGCACGAGAAAATCGAGACCAACAACTTCCTGATGATCGTTCTGATCCTGCTGGTGTTGCTGGTCGGCGGCCTGGTGGAGATCGTTCCGCTGTTCTTCCAGAAGTCCACCACCGAGCCGATCAAGGGCATCCAGCCCTACACCGCGCTGCAACTGGCGGGCCGTGACGTCTACATCCGCGAGGGTTGCTACAACTGCCACTCGCAGATGATCCGTCCCTTCCGCGCCGAAACGCTGCGCTATGGCCACTACTCGGTCGCCGGCGAGTCGGTCTACGACCACCCCTTCCAGTGGGGCAGCAAGCGCACCGGCCCGGATCTGGCGCGTGTGGGTGGCCGCTACAGCGACGAATGGCACCGCATCCACCTGAACAACCCGCGTGACGTGGTGCCCGAGTCCAACATGCCGGCCTATCCCTGGCTGGCCAAGGATCTGGTCGACCACGCGTCGCTGCCGGCCCACATGAAGGCGCTGCGTACCGTTGGCGTGCCCTACACCGACGAGCAGATCGCCAAGGCGAGCGAAGAAGTGAAGGGTAAGACCGAGATGGAGGCGGTGATCGCCTACCTGCAGGTCCTGGGCACCGCCCTCAAGTAAGACCGGGAGTACACCATGGATGTCAATACGCTGCGTTCGATCGTCACGGTAACCGGACTGATCACATTCATCGGCATCGTCCTGTGGGCTTGGTCCAAGCGCAATGCGGACGATTTCGAACAGGGCGCCCTGCTGCCGTTCGATGAGGATTAACGAGCCGTCAAAGGTAGTAAAATGAGTGACTTTACAAGCAACTTCTGGTCGGTTTTCGTCACCGTCATCACGGTGGTCGGCATTGCGGCTTGTCTGCTGCTGCTGTGGTTCAGCGGCAAGACCAAGGCCATGACCGCCAATGACAACACCACCGGCCACGTGTGGGACGGCGACCTGCGTGAGATGAACAACCCGTTGCCGCGCTGGTGGGTCTGGCTGTTCGTGATCACCTGCGTCTTTGCGGCCGCCTATCTGGCCATGTACCCCGGTCTGGGCAGCAGCCCGGGCAAGCTGGGCTGGACATCCATCGGCCAGCACAAGGCCGAGATGGAAAAGGGTGAGAAGGAAGTCGCCCCGCTGTATGCCAAGTTTGCCGGCATGAGCGCCGAGGACATGGCCAAGGACCCGCAGGCCATGGGCATCGGTGAGCGCCTGTTCATGAACAACTGCGCCCAGTGTCACGGCTCCGATGCGCGTGGCAGCAAGGGTTTCCCGAACCTTGCCGACGGCGACTGGCTGTGGGGCGGCACGCCCGACAAGATCAAGGAAACGCTGGTGCAGGGTCGCATGGGCAATATGCCGCCCATGGCCGCGGCGGTTGGTACGCCGGACGATGTGAAGAACGTCGCCCACTACGTGCTGAGCCTGTCGGGCAGCCCGCACGACTCGCTGCGCGCCTCGCTGGGCAAGTCCAAGTTCGGTGCCTGTGCCGCCTGTCACGGCATGGACGGCAAGGGCAACCAAGCCCTGGGTGCGCCCAACCTGACCGACGACATCTGGCTGCATGGCTATGGCGAGAACGCCATTGTGGCCATGATCAACAACGGCAAGGTCAACCAGATGCCGGCACAGCAGGGCAAGCTCAGCGAAGGACAGATCCATGTGCTGAGCGCTTATGTCTGGGGCCTCTCGAATGGCGCCAAGGTGGCGGCCAAGTAATTGAAATTGAACCGGAGCCGTCTTGAGTTCCCCTGACAGCAGCCAGAACAAGGTCATTCCCATCGTGCCGCAACCGGCGGTGCCGGACGACGCGGCCGATGCGGAAATGGTGTCGCTCTACGAGGCGCACAAGAAGATTTACCCGCGCAGTGTGTCCGGCCTGTT
Organism: Hylemonella sp.; assembly: GCA_041905305.1. Lineage (GTDB taxonomy): Bacteria > Pseudomonadota > Gammaproteobacteria > Burkholderiales > Burkholderiaceae_C > Hylemonella. Next base: position 2,269 of record JAYRLJ010000094.1, read on the forward strand.
CAGCCGCTGGCGCTGGGTCTTTGTCTGGCTGACTCAGTTGGTGTTCTACGGCCTGCCGTGGCTCGAATGGGGGCAGCGCCAGGCGGTGCTGTTCGACTTGGGCGCGCGCCGGTTCTACATTTTTGGCCTGGTCCTGTACCCGCAGGACTTCATCTACCTGACCGGTCTGCTGGTCATCTCGGCTCTGTCACTGTTCCTGTTCACGGCGGTGGCGGGTCGTCTGTGGTGCGGCTATGCCTGTCCGCAGACCGTCTACACCGAAATCTTCCTCTGGATCGAGCGCAAGATCGAAGGCGACCGGTCCGCCCGCATCCGCCTGGATGAGGGGCCCTGGAAACCCAACAAGATCCTGCGCAAGGGTGGCAAGCATGCAGCATGGCTGCTGGTTGCCTTGTGGACCGGCTTTACCTTCGTCGGATTCTTCACGCCGATCAAGGAGTTGGGGATCGAGTTTCTGCAGTGGCACCTGAGCGGCTGGGAGATCTTCTGGGTCTTCTTCTACGGTTTTGCCACCTATGGCAATGCCGGTTTCATGCGCGAGCAGGTGTGCAAGTACATGTGTCCGTATGCGCGTTTCCAGAGCGCGATGTTCGACAAGGACACGCTGATCGTGACCTACGACACCGAGCGTGGCGAGCCGCGCGGTGCCCGCTCACGCAAGGCCGATCCGGCATCGCTGAACCTCGGGGCCTGCGTGGATTGCAGCCTGTGCGTGCAAGTCTGCCCGACCGGCATCGACATCCGCAAGGGCTTGCAGTACGAGTGCATCGGCTGCGGTGCCTGTGCCGACGTCTGCGATACGGTGATGGACAAGATGGGGTACGCCCGCGGGCTGGTGAAGTACTCGACCCAGAATGCCATGCGCAACCACTGGACGCGCAAGGAAACCTGGGCGCATGTGTTCCGGCCGCGCGTGCTGATCTACACCTCGATCCTGGGTGCCATCTGCGTGGCCATGCTGGTCAGCTTGGCCCTGCGCACGCCATTCAAGGTCGACGTGGTGCGGGACCGCGGTGTCATGGCCCGTATCGTGAGCGGCGGCATGATCGAGAACATCTACCGGCTGCAGATCATGAATGCGGCCGAGTCCGACCAACATTACAAGATCACGGCAACCGGCCTGCCCGGGCTGCACGTGGCTGCGGATCAGGAGCCAGCCTATCTGGTTGAAGCCACGCAGGCGCGCTGGGTCGCGATTCGTGTGCAGTTGCCTTACGAGGCCGCACCGGCTGGTTCGCACACCATCCATTTTGAAATCGTGTCAGAGGAAACGGGCGCCCAGGTGCGTGAGAAATCCGTCTTCCTCGTGCCACGTTGAGGAGTCGTCATGAGCAAGCCTACGCCGATGGCGGTCCAACCTTGGTGGAAGTTCGGTCACGTCTGGATGGTCATTGCCGGCCCCGCCATCGTGATCGTGGCGGGGTTCGCAACCCTCTACCTCGCCATACGCACGCCCGACCCGGTGGTGGCCGAGGACTACTACCGCAAGGGTATCGAGATCAACAAGACGCTGGAGGCTGCCAGCCCCGACAGCCTGGCGCCGGCGCAGCAGGCGCGCAACCATGCCGCCACCGGTGTGGTGCCGCCGGCCAAGCCGGCCGGCAAGCCCTGACAGACAACAAGAAACGGCCCCTCAGGAGACAAGCATGAAGTGGCAAAAATTGATGTGGATCGCGTGGCCGGCCTTTCTGGTCGCCGGCGTGCTGGAGATGCTGGTGTTCGCGATGGTGGACCCGCAGGACCTGCACTGGTTCGGCCAGCCGGTAGAGCTGTCGCGTCAGGGTATCTACACCCTGGCTTTCTTTGTCTTCTGGGGCATCACCATGCTGTCCAGCGCGTTGACCACGCTGCTGGCATTGTCGCCATTCGAGTTGAACCAGTGCCCGCTGCCCGGCAGTGAGCGCCCCGAGGGCTGCCCCAAGCAGGAAGGCTGCTGCTGACGAGGGGGCGCGTACGCGCCCCGTGCCTCAGGCCGGAGTGCTCAATGGCACTCGGTATGGTTGACGATCTTTGACAGGGCTTCGGTGTCGAGGATGCGCACGTGGCGCTGCTTCACTTCGACGATGCCGTCTTCCACGAACTTCGAGAAGGTGCGGCTAACGGTTTCGAGCTTCAACCCCAGGTAGCTGCCGATTTCCTCGCGCGTCATGCGCAGGATCAGTTCGGACTGCGAGAAACCACGTGCGTGCAGACGCTGTACCAGGTTGAGCAGGAAGGCGGCCAGACGCTCCTCGGCGCGCATGCTGCCCAGCAGCAGCATGACGCCGTGCTCGCGTACGATTTCCCGGCTCATGATCTTGTGCACGTGCCGCTGCAGGCCGTTGATCTCGCGCGACAGGTCTTCGATGCGGTCAAAGGGCATGACGCAGACCTCGGCATCCTCCAGCGCCACCGCATCGCAGGTGTGGTGGTCGTTCACAATGCCGTCCAGGCCGATGATTTCACCGGCCATCTGGAAGCCGGTCACCTGGTCGCGCCCGTCTTCCGACGCCACGCAGGTCTTGAAGAAGCCGGTGCGAATGGCGTAGAGCGAATTGAACTTCTCGCCGTTGCGGAACAGGGCGCTGCCGCGCTTGATTTTGCGGCGATTGGCGACCACGTCATCCAGGCGGTCGATTTCTTCCGGACTCAGCCCCACGGGCATGCACAGCTCGCGCAGATTGCAGTTCGAGCAGGCCACTTTGATCGTTTGCGGATTCATGCGCTGTATTTTGACATCAGTCATCGGTGCACCTTCGTGTTTACCCTGCTGCCAAGGCGTACCTTACCAGTTTTTGATGCACATCAAGGAGGGATTTGCCCATTCTCGGCACAGTAGCTACTCAGTCGAGGACCCTCCATGAATACCGAAGTCGTTGCGCCTGTTTCCCCTGATCTGCTGCGTCGTTATGACGTGGCTGGGCCGCGCTACACCTCGTATCCGACGGCGGACCGCTTCGTGGAGGCCTTTACGGCCGACGATTACATCCAGGCGCTGCAACAGCGCCGTTCCGGCGCGGCGGCCTTGGTGCTGCCGTTGTCGCTGTATGTGCACATTCCGTTCTGCGAGTCGCTGTGCTACTACTGCGCCTGCAACAAGATCATCACCAAGCACCATGACCGCGCGGCCGAGTATCTGCGCTATCTGGGACGCGAGGTGGATCTGCATACGGCGCACCTTGGCTTGGGGCAGAGCGTTTCGCAACTGCATCTGGGCGGTGGCTCGCCCACCTTTCTCAGTGACGCCGAACTGCGCGAACTTATGGCCATGCTGCGGCGCAGCTTCAACCTCACGCCCGGGGGCGAGTACTCGATCGAGGTTGATCCCCGCACCATCGACGTCCAGCGGCTGGACACCTTGGCCGAGCTCGGTTTCAACCGTCTGAGCTTCGGTGTGCAGGACTTCGACCCGGCGGTGCAGAAGGCGGTGCACCGCGTGCAACCGGCCGAGCAGGTGTTCGCCTTGGTGCAGGCGGCACGTGACCGCGGTTTCGAGTCGGTCAATGTCGACCTGATCTACGGTCTGCCGCAGCAGACGCCGGAGTCCTTCGACCGCACGCTGCGTCAGGTCTGCGAGTTGCGGCCCGACCGCATCGCCCTGTATGCCTACGCCCACCTGCCAGAGCGTTTCAAGCCGCAGCGGCGCATCGCCGCGGCCGAGTTGCCGGGCGCGGCGGCCAAGGTCAGCATGCTGTCCGACGCGCTGTCCAGTTTCATGGGCGCCGGCTATGTCTACGAGGGCATGGACCACTTCGCCTTGCCCAACGACGCCCTGGCCGTGGCCAAGCGGCAAGGGCGGCTGCACCGCAACTTCCAGGGCTACAGCACGCAGCCCGACTGCGACCTGATCGGCCTGGGCGTCTCTTCCATCGGCCGCATTGGCGCCACTTACAGCCAGAACGCCAAGACGCTGGAGGAATACTACGACGCCATCGACCATGGCCGCTTTGCCGTCGTGCGCGGCCTGGCACTGTCACGCGACGACCTGGTGCGCCGCGCTGTCATCATGGCCCTGATGTGCCAAGGCGAGGTGCTGTTCGAGTCCATCAACCTGGCCTACCTGATCGATTTCCATAGCTACTTCGGCCCCGAGATGGAAGCGATCCAGAACCTCGCAGAGCAGGGGCTGGTGACCGTGGACGACAGCGGCATCCAGGTCACGGCCAACGGCTGGTACTTCGTGCGCGCCGTCGCCATGGTGTTCGACCGCTACCTGCAGGCCGACCGCAACCGCGCCCGCTTCTCCAAGATCATCTAGGGGCTCTCGCGAGCCCCTACACTCCGGCGCATGCAGACTTCCTTGGCCATCACGGCCGTGCTCATGGGGCTGGCCGGCGGCCCGCATTGCATCGCCATGTGCGGTGCCGCCTGTGCCGGCATTGGCCAGGCCGCGGGCGCCCACAAACATTCCGCCATGTGGACCTTCCAGCTCGGGCGCGTCATCGGCTACGCCATCCTGGGTGGTCTGGCGGCCGCCTCCATCCAGGGCCTGGGCTGGCTCACCGTCCAGTCGCCCGCCCTGCGGCCGGTGTGGAGCCTCTTTCACGTCGCCGCCTTGCTGCTCGGCCTGTTGCTGCTCTGGAAAGCGCAACAACCGGTGTGGTTGGAAAGTGCCGGTCGCAAGCTCTGGGCGGCGGCCCGGGCGCTGGCCACCGGGCGCGGCCATGGCGCGCCGCTGCTGATCGGCGTGCTATGGGCCCTGCTGCCCTGTGGTTTGCTGTATTCGGCCCTGCTGGTGGCGGCCATGACCAGCCATCCGCTGGAGGGTGCGGCGGTCATGGCGCTGTTCGCCGCCGGCACCAGCATCTCGCTGATGGCCGGGCCCTGGCTCTGGTTGCGGCTGCGCGGCCAGCCCGGCGCGGGCGACTGGGGTGTGCGCTTGGCCGGTCTGGCCTTGGCAGCCAGTTCGGCCTGGGCGCTGTGGATGGGCCTGGTACACAACACCGCCCCTTGGTGCGTGACCCCCGCCGTGTGATGGGATGGGGTGGGGCGCTATCATGGCCCCATGCAAACCTCACCCGCGTGTGGCATCCCGGCGCCGATTCCGGCTGACGAAGACGCCCGCCTGCAGGCCTTGGCGTCCTATTCGGTGCTGGATACGTCGCCTGAGGCAGCGTACAACGACCTCGTCAAGCTGGCAGCGCAGGTCTGCGACGTACCGGTAGCCCTGGTGTCGCTGATCGACGAGCAACGCCAGTGGTTCAAGGCCAAGATCGGTTTCGAGGCGCCGGAGACGCCACGCGAACAGGCTTTCTGCGCGTACGCCATCCTGCGACCCGATGACATCATGGAAGTGCCGGACGCCACGCAGGACCCGCGCTTTGCCGGTAACCCGCTGGTGACCGCTGAGGGTGGCATCCGTTTTTACGCCGGTGCTCCGTTGGTGACGCCCACGGGCGCGGCGCTCGGCACCTTGTGCATCATCGACCAGGTGCCGCGTCGCCTGACCCCGGCCATGACGCAGGCGTTGAAGGCCCTGGCCCGGCAGGTGGTGCGCCTGCTGGAGCTGCGCCGGGCCCTGGCCGAGCTGGAGTCCCTGAACCAGGCCTTGCATGAACGGCAGCAGCAGTTGGAGGCCACCCAGCGTCGGCTCGATCTGGCCAACCAGGAACTGGCCGCGCAGAGCCTCACTGACGCGCTCACAGGGCTGAAGAACCGCCGCGCCTTCGACCGGCTGCTGGCCGAGGAGGCGGCCCGTGTCGAGCGCGGGCGCTCCAGCCTGGCGCTGATCCTGCTCGATATCGACCAGTTCAAACCCTACAACGACGCGTTCGGCCATGTCAGCGGCGACGAAGCACTGCGCCAGGTGGCCGACATCCTGCAGGCGCAGGTTCGTCCCTACGACCATGTGGCCCGCTACGGCGGTGAGGAGTTCGCCATCATCCTGCCCGACTGCGATCTGCCGCAGGCGGTGGCCATGGCCGAGCGCATCCGCAGCGAGGTGGAGGCGCATGCCTGGGCGCAGCGCCCGATCACCATCAGCCTGGGCGTAGCCGCCTGCCGCTCCGTGCGTGACAGCATTTCGGTGGTGGAGCACGCCGACAAGGCGCTTTACCAAGCGAAGCAGGGCGGCCGTAACCGCGTGATGGCGGCCGATGCCACTTGACGGGCTTGGGCTGGGATAATTCCGTCCATGCCTCTGAAGAAGCCCGTTGCGCCAGAACGCTGGCGCCTGTCGGTCGCCCCCATGCTGGACTGGACCGACCGCCACTGCCGCTATTTCCATCGCCTGCTGAGCAAGAACGCCCTGCTGTACACCGAGATGGTGACCACCGGTGCGCTGCTGCATGGTGATGTGACGCGCCACCTGCGCTTCAATGCCGAAGAGCACCCGGTAGCGCTGCAGCTCGGCGGCAGCGAGCCGGCCGATCTGGCGCAGTGTGCCCGGCTGGGTGAGCAGTGGGGCTATGACGAGATCAACCTGAACTGCGGCTGCCCGAGCGAGCGCGTGCAGCGCGGTGCCTTTGGCGCCTGCCTGATGGCCGAGCCGCAGCTGGTGGCCGATTGCGTCAAGGCCATGGTGGACGTGGTGTCGGTGCCGGTCACGGTGAAGCACCGCATCGGCATCGACCGCGTGGAAAGCTACGGCTTCGTGCGCGACTTCGTCGGTACCGTGGCCGAGGCGGGCTGCAGTGTGTTCATCGTGCATGCGCGCAACGCCTGGCTCCAGGGCCTGTCACCGAAGGAGAACCGCGACATTCCGCCACTGCGTTACGAAATCGTGCACCAGCTCAAGCGCGAGTTTCCGCAACTGACCATCGTGGTCAACGGCGGTATCACCACCGACGCGCAGGTGGCCGAGCAGCTGCAGCACCTGGACGGCGTGATGATCGGGCGCGAGGCCTACCACAACCCGTGGTGGCTGGCGTCCTGGGACGAGCGCTACTACGGTGGTGCGCCGTCGGATCTGACGCGCGAAGCGGTGGAAGCGCAGATGGTGGACTACATGCTGCGCGCCGCCGCCGAGGACGGTGCACCCTGGTACGCCATTGCCCGCCACATGCTGGGACTGCGCCATGGTCTGCCGGGGGCGCGGCGCTGGCGCCAGGTCTGGAGCGACCACAAGCTCAAACCGCTCGATCCGCGCGTGGTGCTGGCACAGGCGCATGGCGCCGTGCCGCAGGCGGCCTGAGCGGCATCGCCGGATTCTGAAGCAAACCGGCGCTTTGCCTCTATAGGTAGGGCGTCGATAGCTATCAATTCAATAGCGATCAACGCGTGCTGCCGGACTTCTGGTACATCGCCTCGATCGGTTCGGCGTAGTGGTTCATGAGGTTGTTGCGCTTGAGCTTGAGCGTGGGCGTCATGAAGGTGTTCTCGATCGTCCACGGCTCCAGCGTCAGGTAGAGCGCACGCGGCACGGCGTAGCGCGCAAAGCTGGCAGCAGCGCGTTCGATGCGCGCCAGCGCGGCTTGCACCACCGCCGGGTCGGCCAGGTTGGCGGGATTCTGCGGGTCAAGTCCCAGGCTGTACGCCAGGCGCTGCCATTCTTCGCGCTGCAGCACCGCCACGCAGGCGATGAACGGGCGCTGCTCGCCCACCACGAACACCTGCTCGAACAGCGGGTCGGCGGTGATGGCCAGTTCCAGGTCCCCCGGCGGTACCTTCTCGCCGGTGGAGGTGACGATGATCTCCTTGATGCGGCCTTGAATGTGGATGCGGCCGTCGCGCAGTTCGGCCTGGTCGCCGGTGCACAGCCAGCCGTCGGCCGTGAAGATACGCGCGGTGTCCTCGGGGCGCTTCCAGTAGCCCTGCATGACGCTGGGGGCGCGCACCTGCAGCT
>JAYRLJ010000095.1:0-9998 GCA_041905305.1 Hylemonella sp.
CTGCGTGACATCGGCAACAGCGTGCTGGTGGTGGAGCACGACGAGGACATGATGCGCGCCGCCGACCACCTGATCGACATGGGCCCGGGTGCCGGTGTGCACGGCGGGCGCGTGGTGGCGCAGGGGACCTACGCCGAGGTGCAAGCCAACGCCGAGTCGCTGACGGGCCAGTACCTGGCGCGCACACGCGAGATCGCGGTGCCGCGCGCGCGCACCCTGCCGCGCGAGGCGGTGCTGCGCATCGTCGGCGCCAGCGGTCACAACCTGAAGCAGGTCAGCGTCGACATCCCGGTCGGCCTGTTTACCTGCGTCACCGGCGTCTCCGGCTCCGGCAAATCGACGCTGGTCAACGACACGCTCTATGCGGCCGTGGCACGCCAGCTCTACCGCGCGCACGATGAGCCGGCGCCGGTGGAAGAGATCGAAGGCATCGAGCATTTCGACAAGGTCATCAACGTCGACCAGTCACCGATTGGCCGCACGCCGCGCTCCAACCCGGCCACCTACACCGGCCTCTTCACTGCCATCCGCGAGCTGATGGCCGAGGTGCCGATGGCGCGCGAGCGCGGCTATGGCCCGGGGCGCTTCTCCTTCAACGTGACCGGTGGTCGCTGCGAGGCCTGCCAGGGCGACGGCATGGTGAAGGTGGAGATGCACTTCCTGCCCGACGTGTATGTGCCGTGCGACGTCTGCCACGGCGCGCGCTACAACCGCGAAACGCTGGAGGTTCTGTACAAGGGCAAGAACATTGCCCAGGTGCTGGACCTGACGGTGGAGGCGGCCTACGCTTTCTTCAGCGCCGTGCCAGCAATTGCCCGCAAGCTGCAGACCTTGCTGGACGTGGGCCTAAGCTATGTGAAGCTGGGCCAGTCGGCCACCACGCTCTCAGGCGGCGAAGCACAGCGTGTCAAGCTGGCGCTGGAACTCTCGAAGCGCGACACCGGCCGCACGCTCTACATCCTCGACGAGCCGACCACCGGCCTGCACTTCGCCGACATCGACTTATTGCTCAAAGTGCTGCACCAGCTGCGCGATGCGGGCAACACCATCGTGGTGATCGAGCACAACCTCGATGTCATCAAGACCGCCGACTGGCTGATCGACATGGGGCCGGAGGGCGGCGCTGGCGGCGGCACGGTGGTGGGCACCGGCACGCCGGAAGACCTGGCCGCCAACCCGGCCAGCCACACCGGGCGTTACCTCAAGCCGCTGTTGCCGTCGCTGGCCTGACCCGCCCTGGATTGAGCATCAAATCGGCATCCAGAGCCCGTGGGATGGGCGCATGATGCTACGTAATTTGTAGCATCATTGGTCAGCGCCCCAGATCCTCGATGGCGTCGACCACCATGCTGGTGCCAACCGCGATGAGCAGGATGTCGGCCGCCACGCGCACGAACTTGTACCCCTTCGGCGGCGTGCCGAGCCGGACCTGGATGCCCGGCTCCACCGGGTAGTAAACCACCCCGCTGGGCAAGGGGCGGCCCAGCGCCCATTTCTTCGCCTGGCCGGGCGGCAGGCAGCCATTGCGTTTGCGCGCCAGACCGGGCGGGCAATGGCCGCCATGGAACTGCTGCTGGTAATAGTCGTTCGCTGCGCTGCGCTGGGCATCGCCAAAGTAGCCGCCGATGCGGATGTCGACCGACGTACCCGAGCGCCCCGCGTCGCGGCTGGCGCGGCCGTCGTCCCCGTGGCGGTAGTCGCCGCGGTCCGGACCGCGATCGTCGCGCCACTCACCACCTTGCCTGTGCTTGCCCGGCCCACCGGCCCAGTCGGGCTTCTCGGCCAAGGCCGAACCGGCCACACCCATCACCAGGGCGACAGTGACGCCCAGGACATTCCAACGAACATGTTTTTTGTGCATTTCAGACTCCTGGCCAGCTTGCACGCCAGTCCGGAGCGACTGTAATGTCGCCACAGCAGCAAGCCACGCCGTCTTGCACACTGTTACGTGGGTAAAGCCTTGCTTAACCTTTTGCCGCTTCCAGCACGTCACGCGTGCGGAGCGCTTCGCGCCGGGCGGCGGCGGCAAAGTCCTCGCCGGCCGAGGCGTAGAGCACGGCGCGCGAGGAGTTGACCACGATGGGGGCCGTGGTCTCACCGCCGGCAGCGCGCCAGCCGGCCTTGACGGTCGCCACGGCATCGCCGCCTTGCGCCCCCACACCCGGAATCAACAGTGGCACCGTGGGCGCCACGGCACGCACGCGCTCGATCTCGGCCGGGTAGGTGGCACCGACCACCAGGCCGAGCTGGCCATTGAGGTTCCACGGCCCCTGCGCCAGCGCGGCAATGTGCTCATACAGGCGCGGCTGGCCCGGCACGTCAGCGAGGTGCTGGTTCTGGAAATCGTCGCCCCCGGGATTGGAGGTGCGGCACAGCAGGAAGGCGCCCTTGCCTTCATATTTCAGGTAGGGCATCACCGAGTCGAAGCCCATGAAGGGCGAGAGCGTCACGGCGTCGGCACCGTAGCGCTCGAAGGCTTCACGTGCGTACTGCTCGGCGGTGCTGCCGATGTCGCCTCGCTTGGCGTCCAGGATGATGGGCACCTGAGGCGCCACGCGACGCATGTGGCTGATCAGTTTTTCCAGCTGGTCTTCGGCACGGTGCGCGGCGAAGTAGGCGATCTGCGGCTTGAAGGCAATCACCAGATCGGCGGTGGCGTCGACGATGGCCGCACAGAAGTCGTAGATCTTGCGGCTGTCGCCCTTGAGGCCGGCCGGGAACTTGGCCGGCTCGGGGTCCAGCCCCACGCACAGCATCGAGCCGTTTTGGCGCTCGGAGGCGCGCAGCATGTCGAGGAAAGTCATGGCGCTATTGTAAGAAGGCGCCCCGGCTCGACCCCGGGGCATCGGTGAGTTCCCGGTTTGCGGCCACAATCGTGGCCCATGTCCACCCTGAGCCGCCAACAGCTGATCGGCCTGGTTTTCATCACCCTGATCTGGGGCCTGAACTGGCCGGTGATGAAGATCGGCGTCACCGACTACCCGCCGCTGACCTTCCGGGTCATCTCCATGTGGCTGGGCCTGCCGGTGATGGCGCTCGGCCTGTGGCTGACCCGGGCCCCGTTTCGCATTGCGCGCGTGCACTGGCGCGAGCTGTTCTGGCTGGCCGTATTCAACATGTTCCTCTGGCACCCGCTCATCATCGTGGCGGTCAAGTCGCTCAGCAGCGGGCGCGCCGCCATCCTGGGCTACAGCATGCCCATCTTCTCCGCGCTGCTGGGCGCACTGCTGTTCCACCAGCGCCTGTCCTGGCGAGGCTGGGGCGGCGTCGCCGCGGCGGCCACCGGCGTGCTGCTGTTGCTGTGGCACGAGGTCACGCACCTGGCCGGCCGACCCATGGGTGTGCTGTATGCGCTGATCTCGGCCCTGGCCTGGGCCATGGGCGTGCAACTGATGCGGCGCACCACGCTGCCGGTGCCCACCCTCACCATCTCGTTCTGGATGACCGTCATGACGGCGGTGCTGGTCAGCGTGCTGGCCCTGCTGCTCGAGCGGCCGCAATGGACCACACCTTCGCCGGCGACCTGGGGCGCCATTGTTTTCAATGCCGTGCTGATCTTCGGCGTGGTGCAAACCTTGTTCCTGTCGCTGGCACGCTACCTGACGCCGGTGGCCTCGACGTTGAGCGTGATGCTGATTCCGGTGATCGGCGTCTTCAGCGGTGCACTCTGGCTCGGTGAGCTGCTGCACTGGCAGGACTACGCGGCCGTCGGGTTGATGATGCTGGCGATTGCCTCGGTGCTGCTGCCGACGCGTCAGCGCTGAATGAAACAACCCGGCCGCAGCCGGGTTGCACAGACATTCACACCGCTCAGAGATCGAGCACCAGCTGCGGCGTCTTGGCACGCGAACAGCAAGGCAGGAACTGGTCGTTGGCGGCCTGCTCCTCGGGCGTGAGGTAGCTGTCCTTGTGGTCGGGCACGCCTTCGAGCACACGCGTCAGGCAGGTGCCGCACACGCCCTGCTCGCAGGACATCATGATCTCCACGCCCGCTTCCGCCAGTGCCTGCGTCACCGTCTTGTCTTTCGGCACCATGACGATACGGCCCGAACTGGCAAGTTTCACTTCAAAGCTGGCATCGCTGTCGGATTTCTCCACCGTGGCACCGAAGAACTCGTAGTGCAGCTGGCTTTCCGGCCAGCCCTGGGCGCGCGCGGTGTTCAGCACGGCGTCCATGAAACCCTTGGGGCCGCAGACGTAGAGATGCGTGCCGGCTTCGGGCTTGACCAGCAGCTTGGCCAGATCGAGCTTCTGCTCAGGAGCACCGTCGTCGAAGTGGAACGCCACCTTGTCAGCAAAACCGGACATGGTGATGCGCTCGCGGAAGGCGGTGCGCTCGGGCGAACGCGTGGCGTAGTGCATCTCGAAGGCCGAGCCGGTGTTCGCCAGACGCTCGGCCATGCACAGGATGGGCGTGATGCCGATGCCACCGCCCAAGAGCAGGCTCTTCTTCGCGTCATGCGCCAGCGGGAAGTGGTTCTTCGGCGTGCTGATCTGCAGCACATCGCCTTCCTTCACCTGGTCGTGCACCACCTGCGAGCCGCCGCGGGAAGCGGGGTCGCGCAGCACGCCGATCAGGTAGCGGTGGGTTTCTTTCGGGTCGTTGCACAACGAGTACTGGCGCGTGATGCCGCCGGGCAGCTGCACATCGATGTGGGCGCCGGCGCCGAAAGCGGGCAGCGCGCTGCCGTCGGTGGCCACCAGTTCCAGCGTCACGATGTCCAGCGCTTCGGTGGCCTTGCGCGCCACACGCACCTGCAGGGTCTGGGCAGAGCTCATCGTGTTCCTCAGGCCTGGGCGCGCTCTTCCGCCACCAGGCGGTCGATGATCTTGCGCGACTGCACGCCACCGGCGTCGATGTTGAGCATCAGCAGGGCTCGGTCCGGATAGTCGAGCAGGTTGCGCTGCTGCTTCTCCAGCATCTCCAGGTCTTCGCCGAAGATCTTGCCCTGGCCTTCGCGGATGGTGGCGGTCAGCGCCTTGTCCTTCGGGTTGAACTTGCGGGCCATGCCCCAGAAGTAGTGGATCGAGGTCTCGGTCTCGGGCGTGATGAAGTCGATCACCTTGCTGTAGACCTTCTTGTCGTTCGGTGCGTCGTAGCCACCATGGCCTTCCAGCGCCACGCCCACTTCGATGATGACGTTGCTCGGCGGCGTGAAGCGGCAGATCTGCCACCGGTCGACGGTCACGTCGTCGGGCAGGTTGTTGCTGCGCAGCGCGGCCTTCCAGAAGGGCGGCGGCATGATGCCGTTCATGTAGCGCGCGGTCACGACCTCGTCACCATGGACCGTGGTCTTGCAGGGCGTCTCGTCGATTTCCTTCTGGCCGATGGACGTGGAATGCACATAGGTCTCGTGCGTCAGGTCCATCAGGTTGTCGATCATCAGGCGGTAATCGCACTTGATGTGATACAGGCCGCCGCCGTAGGCCCACTCGGGGTGGTCGTACCACTCCAGCACCGGGATCTTGGCCTCATCGGCCTTGCTGGCGTCGCCCGGCCAGACCCAGATGAAGCCGTAGCGCTCCACCACCGGGTAGGCCTTGATGGCGGGGAAGCCGCGCACACGCTGGCCCGGCATGTGCACGGTCTTGCCGTCGCACCCCATTTCCAGGCCGTGGTAGCCGCAGACCAGCTTGCCTTCGCAGACGTAACCGAGCGACAGCGGAGCGCCACGGTGCGGGCAGAAGTCTTCCACGGCCGCAACCTTGTTCTCCTCGCCGCGGTAGAACACGATGCGCTCGTTGCAGATCGTGCGGCCCAGCGGCTTCTCGTCGATCTCGTTGGACGTGGCGGCTACATACCAGGTGTTTTTCGGAAACATGGGCTACCTCGCTTGGTTTAGGTTAGTCGGATTCAGTCATTCCGTATACTGAATGTGATTCATTGTACTGAATGTGACTTGGCAACAAAAGCCCTCCAGGTAAGTAGTAACCCTAGTTTTTGAGAAATCCCGACAGACGGTGGACTGGACCCAGCTCAGGTGCGGGTGCGACGGACCGGCGCCTTGACCGGGCGGCCTTCCGGCTTGCTCTGGCTGTCGTGCAGGTGCACGAACTTGCGCAGCAGGCGCATGAACTCCTTCTGCTCAGCCGGCTCCAGGCTGCTCATGATGCCCTCGTACAGGATGTCGGCACCGGGCTTGAGTTCCAGCAGCACTTCCTCACCCGCCGGCGTGAGCGACAGGCGGCGCTGGCGGCGCGGCAGCACCTCGCGCAGGATCCAGCCCTTGGCTTCGAGTCGCGCCGCGATGTCGGCCGTGGTCGAGGTGTCGAGTGCGATCAACTGCGCCAGCGTCACCTGGTCGATGCCGGGCGCCTGGTGCAGGGTGCGCAGGATGGCGTACTGGATCGGGGTCAGATGGCGGCCATGCACCTCGTGGAACTTGGAGACGGCGATCTGCTGGGCACGCCGGATCAGGTGGCCCGGTTCGCCGTAGATCTCCATCGACGGTTCTTTTTCCTTGTCAGCGGCTTGGCTCATGGTGGACAGTCTTTCCTCTTCTCCGATTTTGCTTCAAGGCAGCAGGGCTTCCGCTGCATCGGGCTGGCCGTAGCGCTGCAGCACGCGATAGCGCGCCGTGGCCTCGCCGGTGGACTCCATCAGCACGTAGCCCGACACGGACCAGCCCCAGGCCGGCCACTGCGTCGGTGGCTGGGCACTGGCGACACGCCGCGCCAGCGTCAGGTGCGGGCGGTAGGGTCGCTCGTCCGTGCGCAGGCCCGCTTGCCGCAGCCGCTGGCCGAGCGCGTCGTGCAACTGCTGCAACGTCGCCGGCGTGGCCATCGGCAACAGCACTGCCAGCCCGTGCGGCCACAGCGTGGGCGTACCAAAGCGCAGCTCGAAAGGCTGCATCGGTACATCGAGTGCCGCCCGCAATGTGTCGATCCGCGGGCGCGGCACCGCGCCGATGAAGTGCAGTGTCACATGCCATTCCGGCGGCGCGTAGCGCACCGCCTCGGCGTTCCAGTGCCAGGCAGCTGCGTGGTCGGCCAGCGCCGCCTGCACTGACGGCCCTGGACACAGGGCCAGGAACAGGCGGGCGCTGTCGGTCGGTGGCGTGCTGCTCATGCGGTGTGCGACACGCGGTAGTGGTGCTGCACGAAGCCGAACGGGTAGGCGCGTGTCGCCACATGCGTGAGCGCCACATCGGCGGCGAGAGGGCCAAACAGCGGCCGGCCCTCGCCCAGCAACACCGGGATGACGGTGACGATGAGCTCGTCCAGCACGCCGGCACGCAAGAAGCCCTGGATGGTCTGGCCACCATCGATGTACAGCTTGCGCGCACCGGCCGTCGCCAGCCGCGCCAGCAGGTCGGGCAATGCCTCCGCGCTCACGCTGACCTCATGGCGCAGCGTCGCCGGAACGTCCACCCCGTCCCGGGACAGCACCACCACCGGCTTGCCGGCGTAGGGCCAGGGATCGAACTGCAGCGCCTGCTCGAAGGTCTTGCGCCCCATCACCAGGGCATCCACCGAGTCCATGAAAGTCTGGTAACCGCAGTCCTCGCCCGCGGGCACCCGGGTGTTGGCCTGCAACAACCAGTCGATGCCGCCGTCGGATCGGGCAATGAAGCCATCCAGACTGGTGGCGATGAAGACAGCGGTGGTCGGGCGCATGGATCATTTCCTCGAAGGGCGCCTGCCGCAATGGCGTACGGGTGGTTCAGCGCGGCGCCTGCAGCTCGCCCTGTGCCGCACTGGGCGCCAGCGGCGCCGGCACCTGTGTTTCCAGCACCTCACGCACATCGTGGATGAAGTACTCGGTCTCGGCAAAGCAGGAGGTTGGCACGAACTTGTGCTGGCGATAGTGCAGCACCACGCGCTTGCCGGCCAGGGCGTTGATCTTCTGCGCCACGGCATCATCGCGCACACTGAACTCGAATTTCTCTGGAATGGCGCCGGGCATGGTCACCATGGCGATCTCGCCCTCCCAGGTCTTGCACAGCCAGCCCTTCTTGGACAGCTTCTGCACATAGCCGGCGCGTTCGCCCTCGGCGTAGCTCCAGCTCAAGCTCAGCCAGGTCCAGGCGGCCGCCAGACCCAGCAGCACGATCAGGCCGATGACAAGGGAACGCAGAAACTTGGACATGGCCGTCATCTTCTCACGCAAAGACACTCATCGCGCTGGCACACCTCGCGCGACCTCAAGCGCCAGGCACAGGTCGGCCCAGGCCTTGGCCTTGTCCTGCGGCGTGCGCAGCAGGTAAGCGGGGTGGTAGCTCACAATCACCGGCACGCCCTGGTACTGGTGCACCTGGCCGCGCAGCTTGCCCAGCGGAACGGTGGCAATGTCTGCGACCGTGCCCTGCAGCAGCGACTGGGCGGCAAAACGGCCCAGCGCCAGAATGATCTGCGGTTGCAGCAGCTCGACCTGACGGCGCAGGTAGGGCTCGCACTTCGCCACCTCGTCAGGCTGCGGGTTACGGTTGGCCGGCGGGCGGCACTTGAGCACGTTGGCAATAAAGACGCCCTGCTCACCGCTGGCGCCGCGGTCCAGGCCGATGGCCTTGAGCATGTTGTCGAGCAGCTGGCCGGCCTGGCCCACAAAGGGCTCGCCCTGCAGGTCCTCCTGCTCGCCCGGCGCTTCGCCCACCACCAGCCAACGCGCCTGCCGGTCGCCAACGCCAAACACCGTGTTCTTGCGGCTCTTGCACAGGCCGCACGCCTGGCAGCCGGCCACGGCCTGCTCGAGCGCGTCCCAGTCCAGCGCGGCGATGTCGGCTGGCAACGCTGGTGCCACCGGCGGCGCAGGCTCACGAACTGAGGTCACCGCCCCTGCGCCCGGGCGTGCCATGGGCGCAGCGGCCGCCGGCACGGCGGCCTCCCCCCCTCGAGGGGGGCTGGGGGGGGCATCGTCCATCCACCCCAGTGGGGATTCGGGTTGCCAAACCCGAACCCCCATCTCGGCCAGCATCGCGCGCTGACGTTCGTCCAGTTGCAGGCTCATGATGACGTCATTGTCCCTGATCGCCTACAGATGCAGGCTCATCACCACAGCGTCTTCGCGCTCGCCGCGGCCGGCCGGGTAATAGCCCTTGCGCTGGCCGACGCGGCGAAAGCCGTGTGCCTCGTAGACGCCGAGGGCGCGCGCATTGCTCACGCGCACTTCCAGCCACAGCCACTCGGCCCCGCGGCCGCGCACCCAGGTGGCCAGCGCTTCGAGCATGACGCGCGCCCAGCCCTGACGCTGGTACTCGGGGGCCACCGTGATGTTGAGCAGGTGCACCTCGTCCACACCCTGCATGGCCACGAAGTAGCCCAGCAGCTCGTCGCCCGCCAGCAGCAGCTGGCCCTGGTAACCGGAGTGGATGGCATCAAGGAAATTGCCGCGCGTCCACGGATGCGGGTAGGCACGCTGCTCGACGCGCAGCACCTCGTCGAGCCGCTCGGGCGTGAGCGGTTCGAAGCGGGCTTCGACAGGCTGGGGGACGGCACTCATGGTGTGTGCGGGGTGGGTGCTCAGCGCGCCGCCTTCTCGGCCTCGCGCTCCAGCGTGGTCTTGGCAACTTTATCGCGGATGTAGCGCGGCAGAGCCTGCTCGGCCGGGACGGCATGGCCGGCCGACAGGAGCGCCGGCGCCAGCCGCAGCATGGCTGCGGCGGTGGGCAGCGCCTGCCAGCGTGGCACCGCGGCATCGACCGGCAGGCGATCGCCGTACTCGGCGAACACATTGCCGGCCAGCGCCTGGCTGTGCTGCAACTGCACGGCCTCGGGCTTGAGCAGCGCGTAATCGGCACCCTGCGTCCAGGCACCGTTGTGCCAGACATAGTGCGCGGCATATAGCTCGTCCATGCGGGCATCGAGCAGGGCCAGCAGGCGCAGTTCGCCAGAAGGCGCCTGCTGCGCACGCGCCTCCTCGGCCACCGCCAGCAGGGTGTCCACCGGCAGCAGCGGTACGCCGGCACCAAAGCCCAGCCCCTGCGCCACCGCACAGGCGGTGCGCAGGCCGGTGAAGGAACCCGGTCCCTGGCCGAAGGCGATGGCGTCGAGCTCGCCCA
>JAYRLJ010000096.1:0-9953 GCA_041905305.1 Hylemonella sp.
ATTGATGGTCTGCAACAAGGGATAGGAAGTGTTCGACATACGCTACTGTTTTGATAGCTGCTTGCGCTTGATGGACAAGGCCGGAAGGCTATTTCACCTTAATTCAATCGATTCACCACCATGTCGGCCAGCGCGCGCAAGGCGCGCGTGTCGGCCAGTCCGCTGGCATCGAGCGCCGCCAGTGCCTGCGCCAGCAGTTCCTGTGCGTAGGCACGCGAACGTTCCAGCCCGAGGATGGAGACGTAGGTGGGCTTGTCCTGCTCGGCGTCCTTGCCGGCGGTCTTGCCCAGCGTGGCCGAATCGGCCGTCACGTCCAGGATGTCATCCACCACCTGGAAGGCCAGGCCGATGGCGGCGCCATAGTCGGCCAGCGCCTGCTGCCCAGCCGAGGAGACCTCGCCGCAGGTGGCGCCCATCAGCACGCTGCCTTGCAGCAGGGCACCCGTCTTGAGGCGGTGCATCTCGCGCAACTGCGCTTCATTCAGCTTCACGCCGACGCTGGCCAGGTCGATGGCCTGGCCACCTGCCATGCCGGCACTGCCGGCACAGCGTGCCAGCAGTCGGCACAGGCGGGCCTGCATGACCTCGGGCACACCGTCGGCATCGGGCGTGAGCAGCTCGAACGCCAGCGCCTGCAACGCATCACCGGCCAGCAGGGCGCCCGCCTCGCCATACTTCACATGCACCGTCGGCTTGCCACGGCGCAGCACATCGTTGTCCATGCACGGCATGTCGTCGTGCACCAGGGAATAGGCATGGATGAGTTCCACCGCGCAGGCGGCGCGCAAGGCGGCCTGCAGGTTGCCGCCCACGGCTTCGGCCGCCGCCAGCACCAGCAAGGGACGCAGACGCTTGCCGCCGTCGAGCACCGCATAGCGCATGGCCTCGCCCAGCCCGGCCGGGGCATCGGCCGCCACCCAGGCCGACAGGGCCTCTTCGACGCGCGCCAGCCGCTCGGTACTCCAGGCGACCAAATCAAACTCTGCAGGCAAGTTCACTCGGGTGTCCATGTCTTGAGCACGCCTTCGTCGAGCACCTTGATCTGGGCTTCCACGGCCTCCAGCTTGTCGCGGCAGAACTTCAGCAGTTCGGCACCGCGCTGGTAGCCGCTCAGCAGTTGCTCCAGCGGCATGTCGCCGGATTCGAGGCGGCTCACCAGCTGTTCGAGCTCGGCCAGCGCCGCCTCGTAAGTGGCGGGCACGCTGGGTGCAGACGGGGTGGTGGGAGCCTTGGCCATGGGCAGTGCGCGCGTGCAGGATGAAAACCGCCAATTTTAGGCTGCCACCCGCCTGCCGCCGCGCCCGCCCCTGTAAAAGTCCTAGAAGGCACTTGAAATCCCTTGCCGGGATCCGAAATGGTTGGCGTGGCGCCCTTGCCGGACGCCCCCGGGGTACAATCCTCGGTCCTCTCCCGGCCTGCGGCTTTCTGCAGGCCTTTTCCTTATGTCACGCCTCGGGGCGTACCTCCCTGTGGGGAGTCTTTAGGTCAGGTCACCCATGTCTGATTTAAGTCTTCAACTGCAGCAGGCGCACAGCCAACTACCAGTTTCGAGCTACTTTGACGAGGCGCTGTTCCAGCGCGAGATGGCGCTCATCTTCCAGCGCGGCCCCCGGTACGTCGGCCATGCTGCCAGCGTGCCGGAAGTCGGCGACTACTACGCCCTGCCGCAGGAGGCCGAGGGCCGCGCCATCGTGCGCACCCCCCAGGGCGTGGAGCTGATCTCCAACGTCTGCCGCCATCGCCAGGCCGTGATGCTCAAGGGGCGCGGCTCGCTCAATGCCACCGCGCCGGGCAGCGCCGGCGGCAACATCGTCTGCCCGCTGCACCGCTGGACCTACAGCGCCAAGGGCCAGCTGATCGGCGCGCCGCATTTCGCGCACGACCCCTGCCTGAACCTGAACAACTACAAGCTGCGCGAATGGAACGGCCTGCTGTTCGAGGACAACGGCCGCAACATCGAGGCCGACCTGGCCGGCATGGGCCCGCGCGCCGAACTCGACTTCACCGGCTTCACGCTCGACCGCGTGGAACTGCACGAGTGCAACTACAACTGGAAGACCTTCATCGAGGTCTACCTCGAGGACTACCACGTCGGCCCCTTCCACCCCGGCCTGGGCCACTTCGTCACCTGCGACGACCTGAAGTGGGAGTTCAAGGAGCACTACTCGGTGCAGACGGTGGGCGTGTCCACCGCCTTCAACCGCCCGGGTTCCTCGGTCTACCAGCGCTGGCACGACGCCCTGCTGAAGTACCGTGAAGGCAAGCTGCCCGAGCGCGGCGCCATCTGGCTGACCTACTACCCGCACATCATGGTGGAGTGGTATCCGCACGTGCTGACGGTCTCGACACTGCACCCGGTCAGCCCCACCAAGACGCTCAACATGGTGGAGTTCTACTACCCGGAAGAGATCACGGCGTTCGAGCGCGAGTTCGTCGAAGCCCAGCAGGCCGCCTACATGGAGACCTGCATCGAGGACGACGAGATCGCCGAACGCATGGACGCCGGCCGCAAGGCGCTGCTCGCCCGCGGCGACAACGAGGTCGGCCCCTACCAGAGCCCCATGGAAGATGGCATGCAGCATTTCCATGAGTGGTACCGGAGACAGATGGGGGCGTGAACCCCGCCTGACACGTATCCAACATGCAGGCCCTCTGGATGGTCCTCGGGGCCTTCTTCTTTGCCACCATGGGCGTGGCAGTGAAGTTCGCCTCCAGTACCTTCAACACCTTTGAACTCGTCTTCTACCGCGGCCTGATCAGCACCGCCTTTCTCGCGCTGGTGCTGCGCGGCCGTGGCGTGAGCCTGCGCACACCGGTGCCCTTCATGCACATCTGGCGCAGCATCGTGGGCGGCGCGGCGCTCACGGCCTGGTTCTACGCCATCGCCTGGCTGCCGCTGGCCACGGCCATGACGCTGAACTACATGAGCGGCATCTGGGTGGCCGCCTTCATCGTCGGCGGCGCCCTCCTCTATGGCAAGGCCGAGCGCCAGGGCCCGCTGCTGGTCACCGTGCTGCTGGGTTTCGCCGGCGTGGTGCTCACGCTGCGCCCCACCATCGACCACAACCAGCTCTTTGCCGGCCTGATCGGCCTGCTCTCCGGCATGTGCGCCTCGTTGGCTTATGTGCAGGTCACGGCCCTGGGTCGCGTGGGCGAGCCCGAAGGGCGCACGGTGTTCTATTTCGCCCTCGGCACGGTCGTCACGGGACTGGTGGGGATGCTGTGGACCGGCTTCACTCCCTGGGCCCAGATCAGCTGGCAGGCCGCGGCCTGGCTGCTGCCCATCGGCGTGCTGGCCTCGCTGGGCCAGTGGTGCATGACGCGCGCCTACAGCCGTGGCCACACGCTGGTGGTGGCCAGCCTGCAGTACTCGGGCATCGTCTTTGCCTCGCTCTACAGCCTGATCCTGTTCGGTGACCAGTTGCCGCTGTCGGCTTGGCTGGGTATCGCCCTCATCATCGGCAGCGGTGTGCTCGCCACCTTCCTGCGCGAACGCGCCATCCCCAACACGCCAGCAGAAGAACACTAGAGAAGCACCCCCGACTCTCGCCCACTGCGTGTGGCTCGCATCCCCCCTCAAGGGGGCGCACCCAGTGGCCCGGCGAAGCCGGTGCCACGGGTGCCCTGGGTTAAGCCACCGACATACCGAGACGAGTGACCGTGCGCAGTACCATTTGACATCACACAAGGACACGCGATGTACACGACCCTGATCAACGCCGAACAGCTCAAGCACCTGGTGCAGGACCACAAGCCCCTGATGATCTTCGACTGCAGCTTCGAGTTGTTGCAGCCCAAGGAGGGCGACCAGCAGTACGAGCGGGTGCGCATTGCCGGCGCGGTGCGGGCCAACCTGGACAGCCATCTGAGCGCCAAGAGCAAGTCGGAAGCCGTCAACGGTGGCCGCCATCCCCTGCCCAAACGCGAAGTCTTTGCTGCCTGGCTGGCCAGCATCGGTTTCCAGAGCAATATGCAGGCCGTGGTCTACGACCGGCAGGGCGCCAACTACTGCGGCCGCCTGTGGTGGATGCTCAAGTGGGTCGGCCATGAAGCGGTGGCCGTGCTCGACGGCGGCCTGCAGGCCTGGGAGGCCATCAACGGCATGGTGGCCACCGGGCCGGACGTGGCGGTGCGCGTGCCCTCGCGCTTCACGGCCAGTGAGCCGCGCGCAGTGCTCGCCACCAGTGACGACGTGCTCAAGCACCTCGACCTGCCGGACCAGACCCTGATCGACGCGCGCGCCCCGGCGCGCTTTCGCGGCGAGGTGGAGCCACTCGACCCGATTGCCGGCCACATCCCCGGTGCGCTGAACCGCCCCTTCCAGTCCAACCTCGGGCCGGACGGCCGCTTCAAGTCGCCCGAACAACTGCGCGACGAGTTCACCGAACTGCTGGCCGGCCGCAACCCGAGCAGCGTGGTGCACCACTGCGGCAGCGGCGTCAGCGCCGTGCCCAACCTGCTGGCGATGGAAGTCGCCGGCCTGGGTCGCGCCGCCCTGTACGCCGGCAGCTGGAGCGAGTGGTGCAGCAACCCGGCGCGGCCGATGGCGCAGGGCTGAGCCCGCCTCAGAAAGCGTAGGTCACCGCCAGCACGCCCGTGGTGCTGGCGCTTTCTCGCACCAGCACGCTGTCGCGCGCCGCGCCCTGCAGGCTGATGCGCGTCAGCCCGGCCACCAGCGAGGTGCGCTCATCCAGCCGGTGAATGAAACCCAGGTTCATGCTCACGTTGCTCCAGGCCGCGCCCGGCGAGGCCACGGCGTACCCGGTGCGGGCCGACTGCGCGGCGGTCACACCAAAGTACTCCTGCATGTAGGCGGCATTGGCCCATTGGGTCCCGAGCCCCAGGCTGACACGGCTGCGCGTGCCCAGCGCAGCGCTGTAGTAGCCACCCAAGTCCAGCACCAGACCGTCGCGCTGGTTGCCCGAACCCTGGCGCAGCGACGACGTGACGCCGCCCGACGCGCCCCACAGGCGATTGAAGAAGAGCCCCAGCTCCGGCTGGGCGTCGATGCTTCCCATGCCACGCAACACGGCCGAACGGCCCTCGTCACGCCCCAGATCGGCCGTGAGACGTGCACCGTACTGATACTCCGGCCGCCGCGAAGCGTTGTAGCCAACGCCGTTGCTCAACCCGGCAAACCAGCCGTTGTGCCACTGGTAGTCGATGCCCGGGACCACCAGGGTGCGGCGCTCGTCCGAGCCGCGGTACTGCGTGCCGGCCACCACGGCCGCGCCCACGCGGCCGCCGTCCTGACCAGGCGGCAAGGGCGCCAGGCGCACGGCATCGAACAACTGCGCGCAGGCCAGCGGCGCTGCCAGGGCAAGCGCCAGCGGCAGGGCCGCGCGAAGCGGAAACAGGGAACGCAAATGCATGATGATTCGGAGCGGTGTGTGACGGCGCGAGGTTAGCCGCGCCCCGCCATCCTTCGCTGATTTAGGGCTATGTGCGCGGCCGGGCCAGACGTCAGAAGTCCGGACCGGGTCTGTGGAGATACACCCTGCGGACGACGCGCGAGGGCAACAATCCGTTATCGTCTCGGGTCATGAACCCGACCACGCTCCAGCTCATCGGCGCCGTGCTGTTTGCACTGGCGGTGCTGCACACCTTCTCGACCAAGATCTTCGAGCGCCTGGCCCACACGCAACCGCGCCATGCCGGGGTCTGGCACCTGCTGGGCGAGGTGGAAGTGGTGTTCGGCTTCTGGGCCATGGTGCTCATGGTCTTCATGTTCGCCCTCGCAGGCAAGCAGGAGGCCACCGCCTACCTCGACAGCCGCAACTTCACCGAGCCGATGTTCGTCTTCGTCATCATGGTGATCGCCGGCACGCGCGCCGTGCTGCAGTTCGCCGGCACCCTGGTGCGCCTGGTCGCCACCTTCCTGCCGCTGCCGCGCGGCATGGCGCTGTATTTCCTTACCCTGGCCTTCGTGCCAATCCTGGGCTCCTTCATCACGGAACCGGCCGCCATGACGCTGGCCGCACTGATGCTGCGCGACACGCTGTTTGCACAGCCGGTGTCACGTGCGCTCAAGTACACCACCGTGGGCGTGCTGTTCGTCAACATCTCCATTGGCGGCACGCTCACACCCTTTGCCGCGCCGCCGGTACTGATGGTGGCCGCGCAGTGGAACTGGGATCTGTGGTTCATGCTCAGCAACTTCGGCTGGAAGGCCGCCATTGCGGTACTGATCAATGCCGGCTGCGCCATGCTGCTGTTCCGCAAGGAGCTGGACCATGTGGCCGCCGCGCCCGCAAACGAAAGCGCCAGCGTGCCTTGGCCGGTGATCGCGGTACACCTGCTGTTCCTGCTTGGCGTGGTGGTGTTTGCCCATCACCCGGCCGTCTTCATGGGCCTGTTCCTGTTCTTCATGGGCTTCGTCACCGCCTACGCCCGCCACCAGGACCGGCTCATCCTGCGCGAAGGCCTGCTGGTGGCCTTCTTCTTGGCGGGGCTCGTGGTGCTGGGCGGCCAGCAGCAGTGGTGGCTGCAGCCGGTGCTCATGGGCATGGACGCCACCACCGTGTTCTTCGGTGCCACGGCCTTGACCGCCATCACCGACAACGCCGCCCTCACCTACCTGGGCTCGCTGGTGCAGGGTCTGAGCGAAGAGTTCAAGATCGCGCTGGTGGCCGGCGCGGTGACGGGTGGAGGCCTGACAGTGATTGCCAACGCGCCCAACCCGGCCGGTGTGTCCATCCTGCGCAGCAAGTTCTCCGACAACACCATCAACCCGCTGGGCCTGCTGATCGCGGCGCTGCCGCCCACCCTCGTTGCGGTGCTGGCGTTCCGCGTGCTCTGAGTTCAGCGCGGCAGTCGATCCGTAGGCCCGGCGTCCACCTGGCCCGACTCGACGTCGATCACCTCGCCAGTCTGCGCCGCCGGCCCGGCGCCGGTGCGGTAGAAGCGCTGCCACTGCGTGCGCCGCAGCAGCGTGAACACCAGCGGCTGCACCGGCCGGCCCGTCAGGCGCGCCCAGGCGGCGCGCGCCAGCCACCACAGCATCAGCAGCAGGCTCGCCACCAGCAGACTGGCGAGGAACACCAGCCCCATGAGCAGCAACACGGCCCGCAACAGCAGGCTGAAAACAGTCTTGATCAATCGATCCACGCGCTCACTCCTTGTGATCTTCGGCAGGTGCGGCCGCCGGGCCTGAATGCAAGGCCGCCAGACCTCGTGTCCGCTTCAGGGCTCATGATGAAATCAGCCTCCAGGGCACATCCCGTATGCGCCACCCGCTACCAAATCCATAGCAATTCCAGGCAACCGAAAGGCAGCTCGGCCTGCGCTTAAGATGTGCCGCAGATGAATCCCCGAGACCACCATGCGTAAATTCGTTCCTGCCGCGCTGGCGGCGCTGATCGTCGTGGCCGGCTGCGCGTCGCGGCTGACCGACGAGGCTGCCGGCATCCGCGTCGTGCCCAATGACCCCGCCGCCCTGCGCGGCTGCAAGACGATCGGCTCGGTGGCCGCCCGCTCGCGGCCGGTGATGCTGGAGTCGGCTGGGCGCTCGGATGCGCTGGCCCAGATGCTGGAAGCCGCTGCCCGCATGGATGCCGACACCGTGGCCATCACCAGCGAAAGTGAAGACAAGAACGTGGTCACGCTGCGCGGCGTGGCCTACAAGTGCCGCTGAACCGCTGACGCAACGGCCCTCGGCCGCGGATTTCAGTGGGCATGCCCCAGGCTGCTGACCAGCGTCACCAGGCCGATGCCCACCAGCAGCCAGGCAATCTGCGCCACCGTCTCGCGCGGGCTCAGACGCTTCTGCAGCTGCGGGATCAGGTCGGCCAGCGCCACGTAGATGAAGCTGCTGGACGCCATCACCAGGAAGTAGACCAGGTAGTCGTGCAGCTGGTCCACCAGCCAGTAGCCCACCAGGCCGCCCAGCGCCGTCACCGCGCCGGCCAGTGACACCTTGACCACCGCCGCACGGCGGTTGTTGCTGTTGCCACGCAGCACCAGCAGGTCGCCCATGTGGTGCGGCACCTCGTGCGCCATCACCGCCAGCGCGGCAATCGCGCCCAGGCGCAGGTCGGCGATGAAGGCCGAAGCGATCAGGATACCGTCGCCAAAGCAGTGCACGCTGTCGCCCGCCAGCACCGACCAGCCGCCAGGGCGGTGGCCATGGTGGTCGTGCCCGTGATGACCGTGGTCATGTGCATGGTCATGTGCGTGGCCATGGTCGTGCGCCGCATCGGCGGCGTCGTGGTGATGCTCGTGCCCGTGGTGCCACAACTCCGCCTTGTCGAGCAGAAAGAAGAACACCAGGCCCGCCAGCAGCGTCAGGAAGAGCTCGTGCGCGCCGGCCTGGCTCTCGAAGGCCTCGGGCAGCAGGTGCAGAAAGGCCGTGGCCATGAGCGCGCCGGCCGCCAGGCTGAGCATGTGCTGGGTGAAACGCGCCAGCACGCCAAAGCTCAGGGCCGCGGCCAGCCACACGCTGCCAATGCCGGCTGCCATCGTGCCGATCAGGATCGCAAGAAGGGTCATGCTGTCGATTGTCTCAGAGCTGTCAAGAGGTCAGAGGGTCGCAACATGACAAGCAAGAAAAAGGCCGCCCGCAGGCGGCCCTTGGTCGCAAACGACAGGTCGGTCGTCAGCGCTTATGCCACCCCATGCTGTTTGAACCAGGCCAGGCAACGCTTCCACCCGTCTTCCGCCGCTTCCTTGCGGTAGCTCGGGCGGTAGTCGGCGTGGAAGGCGTGCGGCGCGTCGGGGTAGACCACGAACTGCGAGGCCTTGGAGGCGGCATTGCCGGTGGCCAGCGCGGCCTTCATCTTCTCCACGCTGTCGAGCGGAATGCCCGTGTCGGCACCGCCGTACAGGCCCAGCACCGGGCCGTTGAGCTGGCCGGCGATGTCGATCGGGTTCTTGGGTGTGAGGTCGTTCTGCGCGCCGACGATGCGGCCGTACCAGGCCACGCCTGCCTTGATGGCCTTGCTGTGCGCGGTGTACAGCCAGGTCTGGCGGCCGCCCCAGCAGAAGCCCGTCACACCCACGCGCGACAGGTCGCCGCCGTTGGCACCGGCCCAGGCCACGGCGGCATCCAGGTCGCCCATCACCTGCGCGTCCGGCACCTTGGAGATGACCTCGGACATCAGCTTGGCCAGCTCGCCGTAGCTCTGCGCATCGCCCTGGCGCACGAACAGCTCGGGTGCGATGGCCAGGTAGCCGGCGCGGGCAAAGCGGTTGGCCACGTCGGCAATGTGCTCATGCACGCCGAAGATCTCCGACAGCACCAGCACCACCGGCAGATTGCTCTTGCCCGCCGGCATGGCGCGGTAGGCCGGCATCTTGAAGCCCTTGACGTCGATGCTCACCTCGCCGGCCGTCAGGCCGTCGGTCGGCGTCTTGATGGCGGTCTGCGCCATGATGGGCATGACCGACGCCGCATAACCCACGCCGAGCGCCGTCTTCAGCGCGGTGCGGCGGGTGGCGCCGGCTTCGGTGCTCTGGCCCGGCAACAGGGCCTTGAATTCGTTTTCCAGATCGCGGTTGATCATGCGGGTCTCCTTGTAGTGCTGTTGGACAACGACAAAGCGCCGAGTCTAGTGCGCGGCGGCGGGTTGCGATAGCCAAGGCGCCTTGCCCCTAGGCGGCACTTGGGTTAAGGCGCACCACCTTCGTGCGCCGGCGTCTCCCGCATGGCCAGGCTCAGACGCCAGAACAGCAGGTTCAAGACCGCGCCGCCTGCCATGCCCAGCGCGTACTTGAAGGCACTGCCAAACACCAGCGGCGCCAGCACGCCGGCCACCAGGGCAAAGACCATCATCTGCACAAAGCCCTGCAGCGAAGCGGCCAGACCGCGCATGGTCGGGAACAGCCCTTGCACGATGACCGACATGGCCGGCAACGCCAGTGCCACGCCGAAGGTGTAGAGCATGGCCGGCAGCACCGCCCAGGGCACCGCCGCCTCAAAGCGGGCGGTGTAGGCCAGGTTGACCAGGGTCCCCAAG
>JAYRLJ010000486.1:0-1879 GCA_041905305.1 Hylemonella sp.
CGACGCGATGCCCGCGCCAATCCGGGCCATCACCCGGCTGGTTCCGGCGCGTTACTTCGTCGATTCGCTGAAGACGGTGTTCCTGGCCGGCGACATCTGGGCCGTGTTCCTGCCCAACCTGGCGGCCATGGCGGCGATCGGGGTGCTGTTCTTCGTGATCGCCAAGCGCGCCACGCGCAAGAACCTGGAGTGACGCGATGTTGACTTCCGCATTCTCGTTCACCCGCCTGCGCGCCCAGTTCATCAAGGAAGTGCTCAGCGTCCTGCGCGACCCGCGCAGCCGCATGGTGGTGTTCGTGCCGCCGATCCTGCAGTTGCTGGTGTTCGCCTTTGCCGCGACGCTGGAAGTGCGCAACGTCGATATCGCCGTCTACGATCAGGATGCGGGGCGGTGGTCGCACGAGTTGGTACAGCGCCTGGACAGCGCCCGCTTCATCACCCACGTCCGGCATGTCGACAGCCAGCAGCAGCTGCACGAGCTGATCGACCGTGGCGAGGTGATCGCCGCGCTCGCCATCCCGGTGGATTTTTCGCGCTCCATCGCCGCCGGCGAAAGTGGCCGCGCGCAGGTACTGGTCGATGGCCGGCGCAGCAACTCCGGGCAGATCACCGTGGCCTATCTGTCCACCATCGCCGCCGATGTCGGCGCCGAGGTCGTGCCCGACGCCCAGGCACCAACGCCCGTGGTCGTGCGCCACTGGTTCAACCCGAATCTGGTCTACCGCTGGTTCATCGTGCCCGGCCTGACGGGCATCCTGGCGCTGTTCAGCTCGCTCTTGATCACCTCGTTGTCGATCGCGCGCGAGCGCGAGCTGGGCACCTTCGACCAGTTGCTGGTGTCGCCCACCTCGACGCCCGAGATCATCATCTCCAAGTCGCTGCCGGCACTCGCAATTGGCACCGGGCTGGGCCTGTTCATGATCAGCGCGGGCGTCTTCCTGTTCGGCATCCCGTTTACGGGCTCGTTTGCACTCCTGCTTGCCAGCCTGGTGCTGTTCATCGCCTCGGTGGTCGGCATCGGTCTGATGATTTCCGCGGTCAGCATGACGCAGCAGCAGGCCATCCTGGGAGCGTTCGCCATCGGCGTGCCGGCGGTGCTGATGTCCGGCTTTGCGACGCCTGTGGAAAACATGCCTGTCGTCCTGCAATGGCTGGCTCAGGCCATCCCACTGACCCATTTCCTCATCATCGTCGAAGGCAGCTTTCTCAAGGCCATGCCGCCCGGTGACATTCTCGCCAGCCTGTGGCCGCTGGCGGTCATCGCCCTCGCCACGCTGACCATGGCCACCGTATTCGTCCGAGGACGCCTGCAATGAAATCCAAGCCCCGCACTCCCTTTCTTCGCGCAACCGTCACCGGCCTGACCCCTGGGCGCGCGCGTCCGCTCGTGCTGGCCCTGTCCTGCGTGCTGCTGACTGCCTGCGCAAGCGTGGGCCCCGACTACCGCGAGCCGCCGCCGGTCGACGTCGGCAGCGGCTGGAGCTTGCCGTTGGCAAGCGAATCCCAGTCCGCAGACTTGAGCCAATGGTGGTCTGCACTGGACGATCCCATCCTCGATCGCCTGATGGCCACGGCGCTGGCACAGAACCTGGATCTGCGCCACGCTGCGGCACGCATCGATGAGGCACGCGCCCTGCGCGATCGTGTGGCCGGCGAGGCATTGCCCACCGCCGCCGCTGGCGCGAGCGTCAACCGGCGCCGTCAAAGCGAGAACGGACCCCTGCCCGTAGGTTCGATCCCCGGCCTTGACGCCACGCAGACCATCTACGACGCGGGCTTCGACGCGGCCTGGGAGGCCGACTTGTTCGGGGCCAAGCGGCGGGCGCTGGAAGGCGCCAGCGCCCGCCTGCAGGCGACCGAAGCCGAGGCGCAGGGCGTA
>JAYRLJ010000487.1:0-1878 GCA_041905305.1 Hylemonella sp.
TCCAGCACCGGCGCGATACGCGCGATTTCTGTGTCGGACGAAACAGGCGCGGCGTCGGGATTGCTGGATGCCGGACCGAGGTCGATCACATCTGCCCCCTCCCCCCGCGTCAGAATAGTTGTCGCCCCGATAGATTCTTGAATCTCTGACTTCAAGACTCTTACCTTGGTGGTAGGTGGCTGTGGAGCTTGTGGGCGAAGGCCTGCGCGGTCGGCAACGCACCAGCGTTGTCCACGGCAAGCTGGCCGGTGCGCGAAGCGCATCGTCCACAAATCCACAGCCTCGCCTTCCCACCGATTTTTGAAGCACGGGGGCGTTGAAGAGGACGAATTGGCTCGATACGGACAAGCATTCAAGGATCGCGCGGTGGCCAGGCTGCTGCCGCCCGAAAGCGCCGCGGTGGAAGCCGTGGCAGGGGAGATCGGCGTGAACGCCGACACGCTGGAGCGCTGGCGCTCCGAGGCATTGGCCAAGCCGGCGCGCGAGCGCATCTGGACGGCTGCGGCCCGGCTGGAGGCGGTCATCACGACGGCAGCCATGGACGAGGCGGCGCGCAGCGCCTGGTGCCGCAAGAACGGGGTGTACGCGCAGCAGCTTGCGCAGTGGCGAGGCAGCGCCACCCAGGCCCTGGCGCAGCCGCACGAGCAGCCCGCCAGTGCGCAGCAGACCAAGCAGGACCGCCGCCGCATCAAGGAGCTCGAGCGCGAGCTGCAGCGCAAGGAAAAGGCGTTGGCCGAGGCGGCCGCCTTGCTGGTGCTGTCAAAAAAACTCGAGGCGATCTTCCCCAGGGAAAAGGGCGAGGCCGAATGATCGGCCTGGAAGATCGCCGCAACATGGCCCAACACATCGAGCAGGCGCACCACGAGGGCGCCCGGCTCGCCGCAGCCTGCGAGTTCGCCGGCATCAGCGTGCGGACGCTTCAGCGCTGGAAGGCCCAGGATGGGCTGCAAACCGGCGACGGCAGGCCTACGGCCCTGCGTGGGACCCCAGGCCATGCCCTGACGCCCGAGGAGCGCCAGCGGCTGCTGGAGGTGGCCAACGAACCGAGGTTTGCCGACATGCCGCCGGCGCGCATCGTGCCTGCCCTGGCCGATGAGGGCGTGTACCTGGCCAGCGAATCGAGTTTCACCCGCGTGCTGCGCGAGGCCGGCCAAAACCGGCACCGCAGCCGCGCCAAGGCGCCGCGCAAGGTCCGGCCACCCACCACCCACGTGGCCACCGCCCCGGCGCAGCTGTGGTGCTGGGACCTGACCTACCTGCCCGCGCAGGTGCTGGGACGCTGGTTCTACCTGTACCTGATCCTGGACGTGTTCAGCCGCAAGATCGTCGGCTTCGAGGTGCATGCGACGGATCACGCCGACCATGCGGCCCATCTGGTCAAGCGCACCGCGCTGGCCGAGGGCATCCACGCGATGGCGGCCAAGCCGGTGCTGCACGGCGACAACGGCTCGACCTTCAAGGCAACCACCGTGCTGGCGATGCTGCACTGGCTGGGGATCGACCCGTCGTATTCGCGCCCTCGCGTGAGCAATGACAACCCGTATGTGGAGAGCCTGTTTCGCACCGCCAAGTACCGGCCCGAGTTCCCTGCCGGCGGCTTCGTCGACCTGGACCATGCTCGCGGCTGGGCGGCCGAGTTCGTGCGTTGGTACAACCACGCGCACCGCCACAGCGGCATCGGCTACGTGACGCCGGCGCAGCGCCACGCCGGCACTGACCGCCACATCCTGCAGGCTCGGCATGAGCTGTACCTTCGGGCGCGGCAAAGCAATCCGGGCCGCTGGTCTGGACAAACCCGCAACTGGCGTCGCATCGACGTGGTGGCCCTCAACCCCGAGCGCGAAGCGACCGTTCGCGCCGGCGAACTTCCAGGAGGCA
>JAYRLJ010000097.1:0-9916 GCA_041905305.1 Hylemonella sp.
TGGCCAAGGCGACCGACGGTCACACCATCGGCGTGATGATCAACGGCAACCTCACCATTGCCAAGCTGCTCAACCCCAAGACGCCTTATGACCCGGCCAAGGACCTGAAGCCGATCAGCCTGATCGGCACCGCGCCGCTGGTGCTGGCCGCGCCGGCGAACGCGCCGGGCAACAACGCCGCCGAGTTTCTGGCGGCCGCGCGCGCCAGTGGCAACACGTGGAGTTACGGCTCGCCCGGCGTGGGCACGGTGGGCCACATCGGCATGGAGCTGCTGAAGGCACGCGCCGGCATGGCGCCGGTGCATGTGCCCTACCCCGGCTACCCGCAGGTGGTCACCGCCATGGTGGGCGGGCAGATCCAGCTGTCCATGCTGCCGCCGGGGCTGGCGCAGGCACAGGCGCGCGCCGGCAAGGTGAAGGTGTTGGGCGTCACGTCGAGTGGCCGCAGCACGCTGGCGCCGGAGGTGCCGAGCCTGGCCGAAGCGGGGGTGAAGAATTTCCAGCTCGAGATCTGGAACGGCGTGGCCGGCCCGGCCTCGCTGCCCCGCCCGGTGGTGGACCGGCTGGGCTACCTGTTCAGCGAAATTGCGCGCAGCCCCGAGGTGCGGCAGCGGCTGTTCCAGCAGGGCTGGCAGGTGGCGGGTACGTCGGCCGAAGGGCTGGCGACGCGCATCACGACGGACACCGCGGTGCTGGGCAAGATCATTGCCGACCGCGCCATCAAGGCCGAGTAAAAGGTTGCGTCAGGCGCCGCGCCCGCGGCGGCGCGCTTACTTCTGCTGCAGCAGCAGCTTGATGTCGGCTGCCATGGCCGGCGCGCCGCTGCCGTAGCGGGTGTACAGGCGCAGACGGCCCTGGGTGTCGTAGATGTAGCTGCCGGCCGAGTGGTCCATGGTGTAGCTGGTCGGCGTCTTGCCCTCGACCTTCTTGTAGTAGACCTTGTAGTCCTTGGCCACGGCAGCCAGCTTCTCCGGTGTGTCCGCATAGAGCGCGATGAAGCTGGGGTCGAAGTTGGCCATGTAGGCCTTGAGCATCTCGGGCGTGTCACGCGCCGGGTCGACGCTGACGAACAGGCCCTGCAGCTTGTCGCCGTCAGCGCCGAGCAGCTTCTTCACTTCCACCAGCTCGGTCATGGAGGTGGGGCAGACGTCCGGGCACTGGGTGTAGCCGAAGAACATCACCACGATCTTGCCCTGGAAGTCCTTGAGCGAGCGCGGCTGGCCGTTGTGGTCGGTCAGCTGGAAATCCTTCGCGTAGTCGGCACCGGTAATGTCGATCGCCGAGAACTTGGGCTTGTCTTCGGAACAGGCCGTCAGAAAGCCCGTAGAGCCCGCCAATACTGCGCTGGCAGCTATGAATTTAAGAGCGTTTCGTTTGTTCATGATGGCTCACAGCAGGTAGTGGTCGAGCAGCAGCGCTGCAAACAGCACGCTCAGGTGGATGAGCGAGAAGCGGAAGGTCTTGCGCGCCAGTTCGTCGGAGTAGTTGCGCCAGAGTTGCCAGGCATAGAGGAAGAAGCCGACGTTGAGCACGATGGCGGCCACCAGGTAGAGCCAGGAACTCATGCGGTAGACGAAGGGCATGAGGCAGGCGGCGAAGAGCACCAGCGTGTAGAGCAGGATCTGCAGCCGGGTGAACTCGTTGCCGTGCGTCACCGGCAGCATGGGCAGGCCGGACTTGCGGTAGTCCTCCACGCGGTACAGCGCCAGCGCCCAGAAGTGCGGCGGCGTCCACAGGAAGATGATGAGGAAGAGAATCAGCGCCTCCGGCCCCACATCGCCCGTCATGGCGGCCCAGCCCAGCACCGGCGGCATGGCGCCCGAGGCGCCGCCGATGACGATGTTCTGCGGTGTCAGCGGCTTGAGGATGACGGTGTAGATCACCGCGTAGCCGACGAAGGTGGCGAAGGTCAGCCACATGGTCAGCGGGTTGACCCAGACGTACAGCAGCACCGAGCCGACGGTGCACAGGATGGCGGAGAACACCAGGGTCTGCACGTCGCTCAGCTCACCCTTGGCGGTGGGGCGCCAGGCGGTGCGCTTCATCTTGGCGTCGATACCTTTTTCCACGATGCAATTGAAGGCGGCGGCGGCGCCGGCCACCAGCCAGATGCCGACGCAGGCCACCGCCATCAGCTGCAGTTCGCGCCAGCCCGGCAGGCCGGGCACGGCCAGCACCATGCCGATGAGCGCACAGAAGACGATGAGCTGGATCACGCGCGGCTTCATCAGCGCATAGAACTGGCTGAAGACGGACGGCGGCTGCAAAACGGACGGGGCACTCATGCGACAGAACTCGAAACGGAAACAGTGGGGATGGCACGGCTGGCGCCGGCCCGGCTGCTGGCCAGGCTCCAGGTCAGCACCACCACGAGCGCCGCGGCGCCACCGGTGTGCAGCACGGCGGCCAGCAGCGGCCAGTCGAGCACGACGTTGCTCAGGCCGGTGACGAACTGCAGCAGCAGCAGGCCCGCCAGCCAGCGCGCTGCGCGCTGCAGGCCAGGCACGGCATGCAGACGCCAGGCGGTCCAGACCAGCAGCGCGATCACGGCATAAGCCATGAGGCGGTGCACGTAGTGGATGGCGGTCAGTGCGGCAAAGCTGATGTGCTGGCCGTCGCTCGTCAGGCCCAGTTCACGCCAGAGTTCGAAGCCCTGGGCGAAATTCATCTCGGGCCACCAGCCGCCCTGGCAGGTCGGGAACTCGGTGCAGGCCAGCACAGCGTAGTTGGTGCTGACCCAGCCGCCCAGCGCGATCTGCAGCACCAGCGCCGCCAGCGCCAGCCAGAGCAGGCGACGCAAGGCACCCGGCACCTGCACGGTGGCCAGGGCGTCGTGCACCTGCGCATAACGCACCGCCTGCACGCACAGCAAGGCCAGCAGCAGCAGGCCGCCGAGCAGGTGCAAGGTGACGATGGCCGGGAACAGCTTCATGGTCACCGTCAGCGCACCAAAGGCACCTTGCACGCAGACCCAGACCAGGGTGAACGTGGCCCACCACGGGCTGATGTTGCCTTGCTGGCGGAAGCGGTTCAGCCAGTTCACGGTGGCCAGCACCAGAATCAGCACACCGACCGCGGTGGCCAGGTAACGGTGGATCATCTCGACCCAGGCCTTGCCATGCGTCACCGGACCGGTAGGCATGGCCTGCTGCGCGGCCGAGATCTCGGCGTGAGCGCCGACCGGGCTGGCATTGCCGTAGCAGCCGGGCCAGTCGGGACAGCCGAGGCCGGAATCGGTCAGGCGCGTGAAGGAGCCGAACAGCACCAGGTCAAAGGTCAGGAACAGGGTGAGCACGGTCAGCGCCTGCAGCCGCCGCGCGGTGGACGCCTGGCGGTTGCGCAGCCAGATCCAGGCCAGCGGCCCGAGCGCCAGCACCAGGCCCATGAGCATGAGGCGCAGCACCGGCGAGAAATCGTAGAGAGCGGGAGCGTCCATCGGCATTACCGTCCCGGCTGATCCCACGAGGAGGAAGCACGCAGCAGGCGCTCCAGGTCACGCTTGGCCTTGCCGGCCGTGGGCACGTCGAGCTTGGCCGGGAAACGCAGCATCCAGTTGCCCAGTGGATCGACCACGTACAGATGCTCGGAGATGGCATGCCCCTCGTCGGGCGCCAGCCAGCGCTGCAGCGCCTCCGCCGGCACGCGCAGCACGGTGGCTTCCTTCAGGCCGGGCAACAGCACGGACGGCACCGGCTGCGCATCGCTGATCAGCCAGACACGGTCGACACGATCCTTGTCCTTGCCCAGGCTTTCACGCAACTGGCGCTGCAGGTACAGCTGCTGCACGCAGGCGTCGTCGCAGGCGCCGCTGCCCACGCTGACCAGCAGCCACTGGCCCTTGAGCTCGGACAGCGTGCGCGTGCGGCCGTCGAGGTCCTGCACCTGCAACTCGGGCAGCGGGCGCTGCGGCTCGATCAGCGTGTCGAAGTTGCGACGCCCTTCCGGCCGGATCACGTAATAGGTGAAGTAGGACGCGATCACGGGTGCAGCGCACACCAGCAGCAGCGCAATCATCTTCCAACGGCCGGCCCGCGTGCGGCGCGTCTCCTCCGCCATGGCCTCGCCGGGTTCGGGCAGGGTGTGGACGGTCAGCCCGAGCACATGGTCGTCACGGGACTCAGGCGGCGCGGCGCGGGAAATATCTTCTGACAATTTGGAACCAGACATAAAGGACAGCAATCAGGGCACAAAGCCCGAACCATTGGAAGGCGTAGCCGTAGTGCTTCTCGACCCCGGTGTTGACCTGCGGCCAGTCGCGGGACAGGCCATCGGCCGCGGCATCGGTCTGCTGGACGGAGACGGGCACCAGCGGCAAGCCGGTTTCGGCACGGAACTGGGCCAAGTCGAGATTTTGCCGGATCGGGCCCTGCTCGGCCGGCCCCATCTCATAGAGCTTGGACGGTGGGGGGGCAATCCGGCCCTGCACCTCCACCAGCGCCGCAGGCGTGGCTATCGCCGGCACCCGGGTGCGGTCCTCGAAATTGCGCGCCACCCAGCCGCGCTGCACCAGCACCACGGCCCCGCTGCCCTCCAGTTGCAAGGGCGTGACGACGAAGAAGCCCGGCCGGCCGTACATCTGGCGGTTGTCCAGGAACACCGTGCGGTCGGTCAGCCAGCGTCCACGCGCCGCAACGCGCCGATGCAACAGGGCATCGACCGATACCTCCTGGCGCAGGCTGGCACCGTCGAGCACGGGTTCGCTGCTGCGCTGCTCGATACGCGCCTGCAGCGCCTCTTTCTCGGCGGCACGCCCGAGCTGCCAGCGCCCGAGCGAGGCGGTCACTGTCGCTGCCAGCACGGCCGCGGCCGTGATCAGCCAGAACCTGAGGCGCTCGTTCCGTGGTGCACTCACGCGATAATCCCGTTCATGAAATACCTGATTGCGCTTGCGTTCCTGGCCATCCTGGCCAGCCTGGGCTCTGCCCTGTTCTTCATGATGAAGGACGGCCGCGACGGCAAGGCCAAGACGAACAACATGGCGCGCGCCCTGGCTTTCCGCGTCGGTTTTTCCATCCTGGTCTTCCTCTGCATCCTGATTGCCTGGAAACTGGGCTACATCCAGCCCACCGGCATCCAGTCCGGCAAATAACCGTCATCACGAACAAAAACAAAAGCCGCTGCAAGCGGCTTTTGTTTTTGTCGGCTCGGGTGCGCCTCTCGGCGCCCCGAACTGGCGGACTTACATCCAGTACACCAAGATGTACAGGCCCAGCCACACCACGTCCACGAAGTGCCAGTACCAGGCCGCACCTTCGAAGCCGAAGTGGCGCTCGGCGCTGAAGTGGCCTTTCTGCAGGCGCAGGGTGATGAACAGCAGCATCAGCATGCCGACGAACACGTGGAAACCGTGGAAGCCGGTCAGCATGAAGAAGGTCGAACCGTACACGCCGGAAGACAGCTTGAGGTTCAGGTCGCTGTAGGCGTGGGCGTATTCGTAACCCTGCACGAACAGGAAGGTCACGCCCAGCAGCACGGTCAGCCACATGAAGGCGATGGTCTTGCTGCGGTTGCCGTCACGCAGGGCGTGGTGGGCAATGGTCAGCGTCACGCCCGAAGTCAGCAGCAGCGCGGTGTTGATGGTGGGCAGCCAGAACGGACCCATGGTCTGGAAGGGCTCGATGATGCCGGCCGGCGAAGCGGTCATGCCGGCAGCGACGCTCGGCCACACGGCCTTGAAGTCGGGCCACAGCAGGGCGTTCTCCAGGTTGCCGAGCTGCGGCACCGAGTGCGCACGGGCCCACCACAGGGCGGTGAAGAAGGCGCCGAAGAACATCACTTCGGAGAAGATGAACCAGGTCATGCTCCAGCGGTAGGAGATGTCGATCTTGCGACCGTACTGGCCGCCTTCGCTCTCGGCGACGGCATCACGGAACCACTGGTACAGCACGAACAGCCACCAAACGAGGCCGAAGATCAGGCTGTACTTGCCCCAGCTGGCGCCGTTCATCCATTCGGCAGCGCCAAAGAGGACGAAGAACAGGCCGAAGGCTGCCAGCGCGGGGTGGCGGGACGGTCCGGGCACGAAATAGTACGGGGTGCCGCCGTGGGTAGTCGAACTCATGTTTGCTCCATTCCTTCCGGTTCTCTTCAATCTTGTTGGCGTTCTGAACAGTGGCTTAGTTGGCCACCACCCAGTTCACCAGTGCAATCAAACTCAATACAAAAATAAGGGCCCCCACAATCCCGACCGCGATGATGTGGAACGGGTTGAGGCGACCGATGTCGTCCTGGAATTCTCTGTTCTGGCGCACGCCGAGGAACGACCAGCCCACCGCCTTGGCGGTCTGCCAGATCGAGCCCTTGCGCTCATGCGGCTTGGTGTCGACCGACCCGCTCATGCGCCGGCTCCTGCCGTGACCGGCTTGGCCACGCTGGCCGTCGGTGCCGGCGGCGTCTTGCTGCCGACTTCAAAGAAAGTGTAGGACAGCGTGATGGTCGTCACATCCTTCGCCAGCTTGGGGTCGATGACGAACACCACCGGCCAGCTCTTCTTCTCGCCCGGCTCCAGCGTGTACTCGTTGAAGCAGAAGCACTCCAGCTTGTTGAAATGCGCCGAGGCCTGGCGCGGTGCATAGCTCGGGATGGCCTGGGCCGACATGCGACGGTTCTGCACGTTCTCGAACTCGTACATCACCGTGGCCATCTCGCCCGGGTGCACCTGCAGCGAACGCTGCGCCGGCCGGAAGCTCCACGGACCGCGGGCGTTCGCATCGAACTCCACGGTGATGGTGCGGCTGCTGTCGACCTGCGTGTTGCCGGGCGCGGCCTTGCTCAGGCCGGGCACATTGCGCTCGCCCAGCGCGAGGATGTTGATGCCCAAGGCCTCGCAGATGTGCTTGTAGATCGGCACCAAGGCGTAGCCGAAGCCGAACATGCCGGCCGCCACAATGGCCAGCTTGCCCAGCATCCGGATGTTCTCGGTTCGCAGGCTCATACCGGCCCCGTCAGCTGCCCAGCAGGATGTACTTGGCCATGACGCCGAGGAAGAACGCCAGCGCCACGGTGGCGAGGATCAACCCCGTACGGACGTTGGCCTTCTTTTGCTCGGGTGTGGTGCTCATGTCTGAGGCTCCGTCCTGACGCTTCAGCCGATCACGCGGGTTGCCGTGGCATCCAGCTTGGGCGGCGTTTCGAAGGAGTGGTAGGGTGCAGGCGAAGCCAGCTCCCACTCCAGGCCTTCAGCGGCTTCCCAGGGCTTCTGCGGGGCCTTTTCGCCCTTGCCACGCATGGCGGGCAGCACCACGAAGAAGAAGAAGTAGACCTGGGCCAGACCGAAACCGAAGGCGCCCACCGAAGCGATGGCGTTGAAGTCGGCGAACTGCATGGGGTAGTCGGCGTAGCGACGCGGCATGCCGGCCAGACCCAGGAAGTGCATCGGGAAGAAGGTGATGTTGAAGGAAATCAGCGACCACCAGAAGTGCAGCTTGCCGCGGAATTCGCTGTACATCACACCGGTCCACTTCGGGGCCCAGTAGTAGTAGCCGGCGAACATCGCGAACAGCGAACCGGCCACCAGCACGTAGTGGAAGTGGGCGACGATGAAGTAGGTGTCCTGGATCTGGATGTCGATCGGGGCGACGGCCGGGATCAGGCCGGTGAAGCCGCCGATGGTGAACACGAAGATGAAGCCGATGGCCCACATCATGGGGGTCTCGAAGGTCATCGAACCGCGCCACATGGTGGCGATCCAGTTGAAGATCTTCACGGCGGTCGGCACGGCGATCAGCATGGTGGCGTACATGAAGTACAGCTGACCGGTCACCGGCATGCCGGTGGTGAACATGTGGTGCGCCCACACGATGAAGGACAGGATGGCGATGGAAGCCGTGGCGTACACCATGGAGGCATAGCCGAACAGCTTCTTGCGCGAGAACGCGGGCACGATCTGGCTGATGATGCCGAAGGCCGGCAAGATCATGATGTACACCTCGGGGTGACCGAAGAACCAGAAGATGTGCTGGAACATCACCGGGTCACCGCCGCCGGCGGGGTTGAAGAAGGTAGTGCCGAAGTGACGGTCGGTCAGCGTCATGGTGATGGCACCAGCCAGCACCGGCATCACGGCGATCAGCAGGTAGGCGGTGATGAGCCAGGTCCAGCAGAACATGGGCATCTTCATCAGCGTCATGCCGGGCGCGCGCATGTTCAGGATGGTCACGATGATGTTGATCGAGCCCATGATGGACGAGGCACCCATGATGTGCAGGGCAAAGATGCCGGCGTCCATCGAGGGGCCCATCTGCAGCGTCAGCGGTGCATAGAACGTCCAGCCGGCGGCAGGAGCGCCACCGGGCATGAAGAACGACATCACGACCAGCAGGCCGGCCGGGATCAGCAACCAGAAGCTGAAGTTGTTCATGCGGGCAAAGGCCATGTCGGCCGCGCCGATCTGCATCGGCAGCATCCAGTTGGCGAAGCCCACGAAGGCCGGCATGATGGCGCCGAACACCATGATCACACCGTGCATGGTGGTGAGCTGGTTGAACAGCTCGGGGTTGACCAGCTGCAGGCCGGGCTGGAACAGCTCGGCGCGGATCATCAGCGCCAGCACACCACCCAGCATCAGCATGGTGAAGCTGAACAGCAGGTACAGGGTACCGATGTCCTTGTGGTTGGTCGCGAAGACCCAGCGACGCCAGCCCGTGGGGGCGTGGTGGTGGTCGTCATGGGCGTGATCGTGATGGTCTAGAACGGCACTCATTCTGTTTTCCTTCTCAATACTTCTATGCGTCTGACGACTGCTTACTTGCGGGCCATCTTCACGTCAGCCGGCTGCACCACCTGGCCGGTCTTGTTGGACCAGTTGTTCTTGGTGTAGGTGATCACGGCAGCGATCTCGGTGTCGCTCAGCTGTTTCCAGGCCGGCATGGCGCCGTTGTTCTGGCCGTTGAGCAGCACCGCGATCTGCTTGGTCTTGTCGGCGTCGAGCACCACGGCCGAGCCGTCCACCGGCTTGATCGGGCCAGCGCCCTTGCCGTTGGCCTGGTGGCAGGCGGCGCAGTTGGCGGCATAGACTTTTTCGCCACGCTTGGCCAGCTCGTCCAGGGTCCAGACCTTGTTCGGGTCATCCGCCTTGGCGGCCATCTTCTTCTTCTCGCCGTCCACCCACTTGGAGTAGTCCTCGGCCGACAGCACCTTCACGTGGATGGGCATGTAGGCGTGCTCCTTGCCGCACAGCTCGGCGCACTGGCCGTAGAAGTCGCCGGTCTTCTCGGCGCGGAACCAGGTGTCGCGCACGAAACCGGGGATGGCGTCCTGCTTGATGGCAAAGGCCGGCACCATGAAGGCGTGGATCACGTCGTTGGCGGTGGTGATGATGCGCACCTTCTTGCCCACCGGCACCACCAGCGGGTTGTCCACCTTCAGCAGGTAGTCGTCGGTCGGCGTCGGCTTGCCGGACTCGGACATGGCGCGGTGCGAGCTGTCCAGGGTGGAGAGGAAGCCGATGCCCTCGCCTTCACCCTTGAGGTAGTCGTAACCCCACTTCCACTGGTAGCCGGTGGCCTTGATGGTCAGGTCAGCGTTGCTGGTGTCCTTCATGGCCACCACGGCCTTGGTAGCCGGCAGCGCCATCAGGATCACGATGATGAAGGGCACCACGGTCCAGGCGATTTCCACCGCCACGGACTCGTGGAAGGTAGCCGGCTTGTGGCCGACGGATTTGCGGTGCTTGAAGATCGAATAGAACATCACGCCGAACACCAGCACGAAGATGATCGCGCAGGTGATCAGCATGAACCAGTTCAGCCAGTGCACGTCTTCGGCGATCTTGGTTGCCGGGGGGTGCAGGTTCAACTGGTTGACTGCCGGACCGCCCGGCAGGTCATTCACAGCCTGGGCGGCGGTGAACGCTGCCGTGCCAGCCCACGCACTTGCCGCGAGCAGCAGTGAAGTCAATTTATTAGAAATGCTC
Organism: Hylemonella sp.; assembly: GCA_041905305.1. Lineage (GTDB taxonomy): Bacteria > Pseudomonadota > Gammaproteobacteria > Burkholderiales > Burkholderiaceae_C > Hylemonella. The sequence continues at coordinate 9,914 of JAYRLJ010000097.1, forward strand.
TTC
>JAYRLJ010000098.1:0-9914 GCA_041905305.1 Hylemonella sp.
TGCCCTGCGGCTGCTGCAGGATCTGCATGAAGGTGGCGCGGTTGACCTGGTCGGCGCGGAAGGCGCCGTTCATCAGGCCACGTGCGTTGTACAGCGCACGCAGCGTGCGGGCCGACAGGCCCTTAGCGCCTTCGGTGGTCTGGTAGACGAGGAAGGTCTCCAGGATGGCGTGCGGCGCGCGCTCGTAGAGATCGTCGCTGCGCACATCGATCAGACCGGCCTTGTCGGCAAAGCGCTCGTTGATCGGGATCGGCGTCTGGGTGGAGGGAATCAGCCGCTCCTCGATGTTGAGCAGCAGGATGCGGTTGAGCTGGGTCACCGCCTTGGCCGCCCAGTAGTAGTGGCGCATCAGCGCCTCGCTGGCACGCATCTTGAGCTTGCCATCGACCGTCTCCGACGTGTAGCCGAAGGTGCCGGCCACGGCAGTCTGCAGGTCGAACACCAGCCGGTCTTCGCGGCGGCCGGCCGTCAGGTGCAGGCGCAGGCGAATGAGCTGCAGCATGGCTTCGAAACGCTTGAGCTGCTTGACCTCGAAGGGGGTGGCCAGGCCGGACTGCGCCAGTTCATCCCAGTCCTTGCCGTAGCTGGCCGCCTGCGCCACCCACAGGATGATCTGCAGATCGCGCAGGCCGCCGGGTGACTCCTTGCAGTTGGGCTCCAGGGCGTAGGGCGTGTCCTCGAACTTGCCATGGCGCTGCTGCATCTCCAGCGTCTTGGCGACGAAGAAGGCGCGCGGATCGAGCGCCTGGCGGAATTCCCAGCGGAAGGTTTTGAACAGCTCGGCGCTGCCGGTGATCAGGCGCGATTCGAGCAGCGCCGTTTGCACCGTGACGTCCTTGGCCGCCTCGGCCAGGCAGTCCTCCACGGTACGCACGCTGGAGCCGATCTCCAGTCCGGCGTCCCAGCAGGTACTGATGAAGGTTTCGATGCGCTGGCGCAGCGGCTCGTCCGCGTCGGGGGACTCCCCGGACGGCAGCAGCAGCAGCACGTCGATGTCGGAGTACGGGAAGAGTTCACCGCGGCCGAAGCCGCCGACAGCCACCAGCGCGTAGGCCGGGCCAAAGCCGGCCTGCTGCCACAGGGTCTTGAGGGTGCCGTCGGCCAGGCGCGCCAACTGGTGCAGAGTACTGCGCACATGGCGGGTGGAGGCGCCGGTGGCGGCGACTTTTTGCAGCAACTCGGCCTTGCGGGCGCGGTGCTGTTCTCGTAAGGGCTGGATCGCTAGCATGGCCGAAGTGAAGCAGGATTCGCGCCAGGGCCGCGCGGATCAGGTCTTGACGGCGGGCACGAAGGCCGGCGGCGGCGGGCTGCCAGCCGACAGAGTCAGCACCTCGTAGCCGGTGGGTGTGACCAGCACGGTGTGCTCCCACTGGGCGGACAGCGAATGGTCCTTGGTGACGATGGTCCAGCCGTCGCCGAGCTCCTTGATGTCGCGCTTGCCGGCGTTGATCATGGGCTCGATGGTGAAGGTCATGCCGGGCTTGAGTTCCTCGCCGGTGCCGGGCTTGCCGTAGTGCAGCACCTGCGGCTCTTCATGGAAGCCCTGACCGATGCCGTGGCCGCAGAACTCGCGCACCACCGAGAAACCATTGCTCTCGGCGAATTTCTGGATCGCCCAGCCGATATCGCCCAGGCGCGCGCCGGGCTTGACCTGCACGATGCCGTGCCACATGGCGTCGTAGGTCATGGCGCACAGGCGCTTGGCAGCAATCGAGGTGTCGCCGACTTGGAACATGCGACTGGTGTCGCCGTGCCAGCCGTCCTTGATGACGGTGATGTCGATGTTGACGATGTCGCCCTTTTTCAGCGGCTTGTCGTTCGGGATGCCGTGACAGACCTGGTGGTTGATCGAGGTGCAGATCGACTTCGGGTAGGGGTTGTAGCCCGAGGGGGCGTAGTTCAGCGGCGCAGGAATGGCGCCTTGCACGTCCACGATGTAGCCGTGGGCCAGCATGTCGAGCTCGTTGGTGGTGATGCCGGGCTTGACATGGGGGGCGAGGAAATCCAGCACTTCGGCGGCGAGCTTGCCGGCCACGCGCATGCCGGCAATGCCGGCTTCGTCTTTGTAGGTGATCGTCATGGGATGGAATTATCCCATCCGGGAGGTCTCCACGTTGGCCACGCGCCCTTGGGCTGGCCGTTCAAGTCGGGCCGCTGGGGGGCAACGGGGCGTGCCTCCCGGGTAAAATCCGGGTTTCCCCGGACCGTCCGTCCACCACCTTCCTCAAGGCCACCACAGTGACCGTGCACATCACCTCTTTCGAAGGCGGCAGCGCCCTCAGCGCCTTCCGCGTCCAGCAACTGCTTCCCGGCCTGCAGGCCATCCACGACAAGATCGAGGGCATCGCGGCCCGTTACGTCCACCTGGTGGCTTGCGATGGCGCGCCGGCGGCCGAACTGCAGCAGAAACTGGCGGCGCTGCTGACCTATGGCGACCCATACACCGGCCCGAACGACGGGCCGCTGGTCGTGGTCTCGCCGCGTCTGGGCACTGTCTCGCCCTGGGCGTCCAAGGCCACCGACATCGCCCACAATTGCGGTTTGGCCGTGCACCGGGTTGAACGCGTCGTCGAATACCGTCTCACGCTCAAGGCTGGCCTACTGGGCAAGGCCAGTCTGAGCACCGAGCAGCTGGGGCAGGTGGCCGCCCTGTTGCACGACCGCATGACCGAAAGCGCCATGACCACGCGCGAGCAGGCCTTTGCGCTGTTCACCGAGCTGCAGCCGGAGCCGATGGACCATGTGGACATCCTGGGCGGTGGCCGCGCGGCGCTGGAGCAGGCCAACGTGGCCTGGGGTCTGGCGTTGGCGGATGACGAGATCGATTACCTCGTCAAGGCCTTCAACGACCTGAAGCGCAACCCGACGGATGTGGAGCTGATGATGTTCGCCCAGGCCAACAGCGAGCACTGCCGCCACAAGATCTTCAACGCCGACTTCACCATCGACGGTGTGCGCCAGGAGCGCAGCATGTTCGGCATGATCCGCCACACGCATCAGACCAGCCCGCAGCACACGGTGGTGGCCTACTCCGACAACGCTTCCATCATGGAAGGCAGTCCGGTCGAGCGTTTTGTGGCCAAAATGGCTTCCAGCCCCGATGCTAAGAGCGCGGTCAGCTATCAAAAAGAGAGCGCTGTGCACCACGTGCTGATGAAGGTGGAGACGCACAACCACCCCACAGCGATCTCGCCGTTCCCGGGTGCCTCCACCGGCGCCGGCGGCGAAATCCGCGATGAAGGTGCCACCGGCCGCGGCTCCGAACCGAAGGCCGGCCTGACCGGCTTCACCGTCTCCAAACTGTGGGGCGGCTGGTCCGACCAGAAGGGTGGCAAGCCCGAGCACATCGCCAGCCCGCTGCAGATCATGATCGAGGGCCCGCTGGGTGGCGCCGCCTTCAACAACGAGTTCGGCCGTCCCAACCTGGCTGGCTATTTCCGCGAGTATGAGCAGACCGTGGTGAGCGACGTGGACACCGTGCAGCGCGGTTACCACAAGCCCATCATGATCGCCGGTGGCGTCGGCTCCATCGACGCGAATCTCACCCAGAAGATCGAGTTCCCGGCCGGCACGCTGTTGATCCAGCTGGGTGGCCCGGGCATGCGCATCGGCATGGGCGGCGGCGCCGCCAGCTCCATGGCGACCGGTGCCAACGCAGCTGAGCTGGACTTTGACTCCGTGCAGCGCGGCAACCCCGAGATCGAGCGCCGTGCCCAGGAGGTCATTAACCACTGCTGGGCCCAGGGTGACAAGAACCCCATCCTGGCCATCCACGACGTCGGCGCCGGTGGCCTCTCGAACGCCTTCCCCGAACTGACCAACGACGCCGGCCGCGGTGCGCGCTTCGACCTGCGTGCCGTGCCGCTGGAGGAGAGTGGCCTGGCACCGAAGGAGATCTGGTGCAACGAGAGCCAGGAACGCTATGTGCTGGCCATCGCACCTGAGTCGCTGGAGCAGTTCAAGGCCTTCTGTGAGCGCGAGCGTTGCCCGTTTGCGGTGGTCGGCGTCGCGACCGAGGAGCGCCAGCTGGTGCTGGCCGACGAAGGCCAGGAAAGTCCGGTCGACATGCCGATGAACGTGCTGCTGGGCAAGCCGCCCAAGATGCACCGTGACGTCAAGACCATTGCCCGCACGTTCAAGCCGCTTGACCTGACCGGCGTCGATCTGCAACAGGCTGTGATCGACGTGCTGAGCCACCCGACTGTGGCTTCCAAACGCTTCCTCATCACCATCGGCGACCGTGCTGTGGGCGGCTTGACGCACCGTGACCAGATGGTCGGCCCCTGGCAGGTGCCGGTGGCCGACGTGGCGGTGACACTGGCGGACTACGCCGGTTTTGCCGGCGAAGCCATGAGCATGGGCGAGCGCACGCCGCTGGCGGCGCTCGACGCGCCGGCCTCGGGCCGCATGGCGGTGGCCGAAGCCATCACCAACCTGCTGGCCGCACCGATCGAGCTGCCGCGCGTCAAGCTGTCGGCCAACTGGATGGCCGCCTGTGGCGAGCCGGGTGAAGACGCCGCGCTCTACGCCACGGTGAAGGCGGTGGGCATGGAGCTTTGTCCGGCGCTGGGCATTTCCATCCCGGTGGGCAAGGACAGCCTGTCCATGCGCACGCAGTGGAAGGATGGCAGTGATGCGAAGAAGGTCACCTCGCCGGTGTCGCTGATCGTGTCTGCGTTTGCCACACTGGCAGACGTGCGTGGCACGCTGACACCGCAACTCGACCACCAGGCTGACACCACGCTGCTGCTGGTCGACCTGGGCAAAGGCCAGAGCCGCATGGCCGGCTCCATCCTGGCGCAGACGCTGGGCCAGACCGGCGACGTGGTGCCGGACCTCGACGATCCGCAGGATCTGGTGAACCTGGTGAACGCCGTCAATGCCCTGCGCGCGCAAGGCAAGCTGCTGGCCTACCACGACCGCAGCGACGGCGGTCTGCTGGCGGCCGTGGCCGAGATGGCCTTTGCCGGCCACGTGGGTGTGGCACTCAACGTCGATCTGCTGGTGACCGAAGACGCCAACCCGGACCACGGGGATGCCAAGAACTGGGCCACCCAGGTCAGCGCGCGGCGCGAGGAGCTCACGCTCAAGGCGCTGTTCAACGAAGAACTGGGCGCCGTGCTGCAGGTGCGCAGCGAAGATCGCGACGCCGTTCTGGCCGTGCTGCGTGCGCATGGCCTGTCGAAGTTCAGCCACGTCATCGGCAAGACCCGGCCGGCCGGTGGTGCCGTGACGGCTGGTGTGGGCGAACTGCAGGTCTGGCGCGATGCCAAGGCCGTGTTCACTGCCCGCTTGGCTGACCTGCACCAGGTCTGGGACAGCGTCAGCTGGAAGATCTGCCAGCAGCGCGACAACACCGCCTGTGCTGACCAGGAGCACGCCGCTGCCGGTGTGTCCGAGGACCCGGGCATGCACGTGCACCTGACTTTCGACCCAGCGCAAGGCCTGGCGCCGGCACTGCTGCGGAACCGCCCCAAGGTGGCGGTGCTGCGCGAGCAGGGCGTGAATTCGCACGTGGAAATGGCCTATTCCTTCGACGCCGCGGGCTTCGAAGCGTACGACGTGCACATGACCGACCTGCAAAGCGGCCGCGCCAATTTGAAAGACTTCAAGGGTGTGGTGGCCTGCGGCGGCTTCTCCTACGGCGACACGCTGGGCGCCGGCATCGGCTGGGCGCGTTCCATCACCTTCAACCCGGTGCTGTCCGAGCAGTTCCAGGCCTTCTTCGGCCGGGCCGACACCTTCGGTCTGGGCGTGTGCAACGGCTGCCAGATGTTTGCCGAACTGGCCGACATCATCCCGGGTGCGCAAGACTGGCCGCGCTTCACCACCAACCGCAGCGAGCGCTTCGAGGCCCGCTTCTCGATGGTGGAAGTGCTCGATTCGCCCAGCCTGTTCCTGCAGGGCATGGCCGGCAGCCGGCTGCCGATTGCCGTGGCGCACGGCGAGGGTTACGCCAACTTTGCCTACCGCGGCAACGCGGCGAAGGCGATTGCGGCCATGCGCTTCGTCGACAACAGCGGTGCGGCCACCGAGGCCTACCCGTTCAATCCGAACGGCAGCCCGGGCGGCCTGACCGCGGTCACCACGGCCGACGGCCGCTTCACGGCCATGATGCCGCACCCGGAGCGCGTGTTCCGCAACATCCAGATGAGTTGGACGCCCTTGGACAAGAGCGCGTTCAGCCCCTGGATGCAGCTCTGGCGCAACGCGCGCAAGTGGGTGGGCTGACGCCAAGTCGCTCACCAGCGGGCACAGTCGGCGCGTCCCTGCGGCGCACCGGTCTGTGCACCTTTCAGAATCAAGCGGCGCCAACAATAAAAATAGCTCGTCGCAGGGAGATTGCCTCATTTAGGGAATCATGTTCGCCAGCCGCTCGGCCCTCAAACTGCTGTTCGCAGGCCTGCTTTCTTTGCTGCTTCTGTTGGCTTATGAGCTGAAGGTCAGTCACGACCTGGCGCTGAGCCGGGTCAACGACAACGCCCAGAACCTGGCGCTGACGCTGCAGGGGCAACTGGAATCGACGTTTCGTCGCATCGAATCGTCGATGTCGAACATTGCTGGACAGTTGCCGTCGGGCGCGCTCAGTACCAGAGCCGTTCCGGTTTTTCGAGATCGTATGGATCGGATTTTCCAGCCGCTGACTGCGAATTTTCCTGAACTTGGCGGCTTTTACGTGTGGGACGCGAACGGCGACAGCCTTTATGGGTCAGTGCCGGCGGCCATGATGCGGGAACGCCGCAATATTGCGCATCGCGAAACTTTCCAGATTTTGAAGAACAACCCGGCGGCCGGCACTGTTTATTCTGATCTGGTGCGGGGAAGCGTTTCGGGACGGCAGACCGTCATCGCCTATTTCCCTGTGCGCGATGCCGCCGGCAAGCTCAAAGGAGTCATCACCGGGTCGCTCAGTCTGGAGTATTTCGAGCAGGTCTTCAGGTCGCTGAACCTCACCAAGGGCAGTGTCGTCTTCGTCCGCCGCAGTGACAACCACAAGCTGGTGATCCGCTACCCGGCACGCGAAACTGAGCTCAACCTGCCGGTACGCAACCGGATTCAACAGCGCATCGATGCGGGCGAACTGACCGGTCGCGATCGCTTCAAGGCGGTGACCGATGGCGAGTACCGGATCTATGCGTTCCGCAAACTGACGGATGTGCCGTTCTACATCGTTGTCGGTATGGCCGAAGCCAGTGCGTTGGGCGCTTGGTATACCAATCTGTACCTGACGGCATTCATCACGCTTTTCTTGATGGTGCTTTTGGGTGGGCTGTTCCTGCGGATGCGGCGCGTGGAAGCGAAGCAGCAACAGGCACAGGTGGATGCTGCGCACGCGCATCGGTTGCTGCAGGAGTCCATCAACAGCATCGAGACCGGACTGGTCGTATTCGATACGAGAGACCGGCTGGTGGTTGCCAACCAGGGTTTATGCATGATCCAGAACGGGCTTACCGACCTGATCAAGCCAGGCCGAACCTTCTCGGAGATCACCCGTGAGGGCGTGGAGCGTGGTGTTTTTGAGTTGGGCGACGAGACGCCGCAGATCTGGCTGAGCCGGCTATTGTCGCGGCACCAGCAGGCCGACGGCCACCCCTTCGAGATTCAGCTGACGGACGGCCGCTGGATCCTGATGAGCGAGCACCGAACCCCGAGCGGCTACACCGTGGGCGTGCGCACGGACATCACCGAGCGCAAACGTCTGGAGGCACGGCTGCACGAACTGGCCACCCGCGATGCACTGACCGGACTGCCGAACCGGCGCGAGGCCATGCGCCTGCTGGCCGAGGAGTTGATGCGCGTGCAGCGCGACATGTCGGCGGCCAGTGTGCTGATGCTCGATATTGACCATTTCAAGCGCATCAATGACACCTTGGGCCATGCGGGGGGCGACCGCGCTCTCAAGTTCTGTGCGCAGCAGATCAGTGCCCGGCTGCGGGCGATTGACACCTGCAGCCGCCTGGGTGGTGAGGAGTTTGCCGTGTTGCTCCCTGGCACCGACCTGGGGGGCGCCCGGGTCATCGCGGAGCGCCTGCGCGCCGGCTTGGAGGCGGCGACGCTGGACGTGGAGGGGCGGCCGCTCCGGATGACCGTCAGCATCGGGGCCGCGCAGCTGCGCCCGAGCGACGCCGACGCCGACGCTGCGCTCATGCGCGCGGATGCGGCGCTCTACCGTGCCAAATCGGAGGGGCGCAACTGCGTGGTTGCCGAAACGTCGACCGTGCCGCTCTAGGGTCGACGCAGTCGGCCGTGGCAACCGGTCGCCTGCGGAAGAACTTAAGCCGTAATCCCTGGGCGGCGCACGCAGCCTGGGGCGGGCCGGGTCAGAACAGATGGTGGTAGGTGACCATCCCGGTGTGCCCGACAAAGCCATCCTTGAGCAGCGCAACGTAGGTCAGGGACCAGGTGCGATGGCGGTCGAGCGCATATCTCAGGCCGGCACCGAGCTTGAAGCTCAGGCGCGCGGCGTCCGGCGCTCGCGTGGTGAAGTTCGTTCCGCCGCCGCCAGTGAAGGAGGACGTCACGGTCTGCGGGTCCGCCATCGTGTCGTAGAGGCACATGGCACGCAAGGTGGAGGAAAGCCGCCCGCCAAGTCCGTGCGTGAACCGCGCGTTCGCGCCAAGGCCGACTTGCAGGAACTCATTGCGCTGTGCGTCGACATTCAAATTGAGTGAGTCGGCCCCGGTTTCGGTGTAGCCGTTGATGCGCATATGGGTGTACTCGATCGAGGCCAGAGGCGTCACCACCGCGTCGCCATGCTGCAGCGGGATCCCTACAGTCAGCTTGCCACTGTATTGCAGCCCGTCGAAGCTGCCGAGAGCGACCCGGTTGATCGTACCGACCGAGATCTGGCGTCTGGAGGTGTACGCATTGGCCGAGACGTTGGCGATGGCATCGACATAGTAGGCGTCGCCCTCGTACGAGCCATAGAGTGAAAGCTGGTAGCTGGCGATATCGCTGCCGTTGCCGGTGCGTTGGTCCCGGAAGCTGACGGACGAGCCGGCATAGGCGAAGGAGGCGCCAACGGTCCAATGGGAGTCGGTCAGCACGGTATCGGTGCTGAAGGCGAAGCCGCTGGTGCGGGTCTTGAAGCCGGATGCGCCGCTGCGGGCATCCTGCGAGCCCTCGTTGGCGAAAGCCTGCAGCCAGACGCCGACGCCGTCGGCAGGGTTGCCGGTTGAGATGCCACTCTGGGTGCCGGCCGTGGGGTTGCGCACGGCGTCCAGACGGGAGCCGATGGTGGAAAAAACCAGCTCCTGCGCCAGGCGGTTGGTCGACGTCAGGCCGTTGTCCAAAGGCGGGGCCATGCTGGCCATGGCTGCGTCCTTGGCGCTGCTACTAGACAGACCGTTGAGCTGGGACAACACGGACTTCATGTCGGCGGAGCCGTTGGTGCGCGCGGTTTGCAGGGCGTTGGCGATGGCGCGCGTATTGCCGGACTGCGCAGCTGCCACATAGGACGTAGCAGTTCGCGTCGTCAGGGTCAGCGAATTGCCGTCGCTGGAGGCGACGAATTCATAGTCGGCGTTGCTGCTGATGATGCTGGCCGGCAGGCTGATGGACCCGCCCGCTCCGCCGCTGACGATCACATAGGTCTGGCCGGCCGTGAGCGTGGCCGGCGTCACGCTGATGTCGATCGTCGTATTCGACGCAATCGAAACCGCCCCGCTGGCCACAACGCGGCCGGAGGCATTGGCGCTGTCGGCGTTGATGGTGGTGCGTAGCGTCGAGCCACCGACCATGGTGAAATTTCCGGTCACTGTCACGGTGTTGCCATTCAGCTTCAGCGCACCACTGTTGCCCGAACCCAGGGTCAGGGCGCCTGTATGCGTGAAGGCCGAACCGACATTCAGCGTTCCGCCGTCGTAGATGGTGGAGGCTGCTGCAATACTGGCGGTCCCGCTTTGGTTGAATAC
>JAYRLJ010000099.1:0-9874 GCA_041905305.1 Hylemonella sp.
AGCTGCTCGATGTCGGCCACCATGTGCGCGCGTGCGTTCGCGTCGGCCACGCTCATCTCGGTCTCCAGCCGCAGCCGTGCCAGCGGCGTGCGCAGGTCGTGTGAGATGCCGGCCAGCATGACGGCGCGGTCCTGCTCGATCTTGGCCAGGCGCTGCGCCATGCGGTTGAAGCCGATGTTGACCTGGCGGATCTCGCTGGTGGCCACCTTTTCGTCCAGCCGGCTGGCGGCGAAATCGCCCTCGCGCACGCGGCTGGCAGCGAACGAGAGCTGCTTGAGCGGCCGGTTGATCAGGCGTGCGATCAGTGCCGCGCCGGCCAGCGACAGCGCGGCCGCGGTGAGCAGCCAGATCAGCCAGGTGCGGCCGCCGGTCTGGTTGAAGCGGGCGCGGTCGAGCTGCATCCAGTAGTTGTCGCCGTCGATCATGAAGCCGACCCACAGCCCGGGCTGCTGGTTCACGCTGTCGGCCACCACCGTGCCATCGCCCAGGCGCGCGGTGAGTTCGAGGGCGATGCGCCGGTCGAGCTTGTCGTCGTCGAAGGGTTCGAAGGTGTCGCCAGGTTCGCGCGGCAAGATCAGCACGCCCTCCTGGTCGCTCATGGTCTTGAGCAGCGAGACGCGGGCGATGGCGTCCGAGTGGATGAGGGCCGCGCGGCTGAGGTTGACCAGCGAGGCGATCTGCTGCGCGGTCTGGATGGCGCGCGGCTCGATCTCCAGGGCGCGCAGTGTCTGCAGCCAGGCGGCAATGCTGCCCAGCAGCAGCACGGACAGCAGGAAGAAGGTGCGCCAGAACAGGCTCAGGCCGCGCTGCGAGCCCGGTTCGGGCCCAGCCAGGTCTGCCTCCAGCGGTGCCGGACTGTTGAGGTCAGCCTGCTCCGCCGCCTCGGCCCGTTTCTTGAAGGCGGGCAGTTTCAACCCGCACCGTCCGGCACAAAAACGTAGCCCACGCCCCAGACGGTCTGGATGTAGCGCGGCGTGGCCGGGTCGACCTCGATGAGCTTGCGCAGGCGCGAGACCTGCACGTCCAGGCTGCGGTCGAAGGGCTCGAACTCACGGCCGCGCGCCAGTTGCGCCAGCTTCTCGCGCGACATCGGTTGGCGCGGGTGGCGTACCAGCGCCTTGAGCATGGCGAATTCGCCGGTGGTCAGCGGCAGTTCTTCGCCATCCTTGCGCAAGGTGCGTGCGCCGAGGTCGAAGCTGAAGGGGCCGAAAGTCACGGTCTCGTTCTCGCTCGACGGTGCGCCCGGGGCTTCCTGCGTCGGGCGGCGGCGCAGCACGGCGTTGATGCGCGCCAAGAGTTCACGCGGGTTGAAGGGCTTGCCCAGGTAGTCGTCGGCACCGACTTCCAGGCCGACGATGCGGTCCACGTCCTCGACCTTGGCGGTCAGCATGATGATCGGCGTCTTGTCGTTGGCGGCGCGCAGGCGGCGGCAGATCGACAGGCCGTCTTCGCCCGGCATCATGAGGTCGAGCACGATCAGGTCCACTGTCTCGCGCAGCAGGATGCGGGTGAGTGATTTGCCGTCTTCGGCCAGGAAGACCTCGAAGCCTTCCTGCGTCAGGTAGCGGCGCAGCAGGTCGCGGATGCGGGCGTCGTCATCCACGACCAGGATTTTGTCGGTGCGGCTGGAATGGGTGGCCATGGTCGGTTTCGGCAAATTTGTAACAGAGCCGATTTTGCCGGCCGGAACCCCGATCCAGCCTGGTTTGGCGCCAACTTTGACAGTCTGTTACAAAAAGCCCGGGCTGACGCGTCGCCCTGTGCCGTCCTGTGAGGCGTTGGCTCAGCTAGGCGCGCAGCAGGTGATGCGGGCGCGATTCCTCTTACAGTGCGAACGATGAAGATGCAGCGTGTTCTCAGTGTGAGCCTTTGGTTGGCCAGCAGCGTCTGGGCCCAGCCAGTGGGCGAGGGGGCGTCCGCCCCGCCGCCGCAGGATGCGCGCACGCAGCGGCGTGCCGAGTTGCGGCAGGCCCTGCAGCCGCCGCCAGCGCCTGGAACGGCGGCACCGGCCACGCCACGGCAACTGTCACCGCAGGAGCGGCAGGCCCTGCGTGAACAGCTACGGCAGCAGCGCGCGCCGTCCGGTATGGCCCGGCCATCGCCTTGAACCCTCAACCTCGGAGTCCCTATGTCTCGTCTTCAGTTTGCTATGAAAAGTGTAGCTATTTGCTCCCTGTTCTTGAGCGTTGGGGCCGTATTTGGCCAGCAGGATGCGGCGCCGCGCAACGTGGTGCAGCTGTCCGCATCGGCAGCACTCGACGTGCCGCAGGATTGGTTGCAGCTGACCTTGAGCACCAGCCGCGATGGCGCCGACGCGCAGGTGGTGCAGGCACAGCTCAAGACGGCGCTGGATGCCGCGCTGAAAGAGGCCCGTGCTGCTGCCGAGCCGGGGGTACTGCAGGTGCGTACCGGCAACTTCAGCCTGGTGCCGCGCCGCGATCGCGACGGACGTCTCAATGGCTGGCAGGGCACGGCCGAGCTGCTGCTGGAAGGGCGCGACCTGGCGCGTATCAGCAGCATTGCCGGCCGCATCCAGACGCTGACCGTGGTGCGTTCGGCCTTCAGCCTCAGCCGCGAGCAGCAGGCGCGGGTGGAGAGCCAGGTGCAGGCGCAAGCCATCGAGCGCTTCAAGGCGCGGGCCGGGGAGATCGCCCGTGCCTTCGGCTACGCCAGCTACGGGCTGCGCGAGGTAACGGTCAGCAGCAGCGAGATCAACCCGCCGCGCCCGCGCATGATGGCGCTGGCTGCCGGCGGTGCGTCCGCCGAGGCGCTGCCCGTGGAAGCCGGCCAGGGCACGGTGCAGGTGACGGTCAGCGGAACCGTGCAGCTGCAGCCCTGAGGGGCAGGGCTGCGGTTTCAGCGCCGGCGCGCCGAGCGCACGCCGCTCACGCCGGCCACCACACCCAGCACCTTGGCCAGGCGGCTGGAGTCGGCCACCTCGACCGTCAGCGTCATCCAGGCCACGCCTTTGATGGTCTGGGTCTGGGCGCCGATGACGTTGAATTTTTCCTTGGCGAATACTTCCATGATGTCGCGCAGCAGGCCCTGCCGGTCGGTGGCTTCCACCGTGACGTCGACCGGGTACAGCGGCGGCTCGCCGCTCTTGGGGCGGCCCCATTCCACATCGATCACGCGCTCGGCGCTGCGCGCCGCCATCTCGCGCAGGTTGGCGCAGTCGGCGCGGTGCACGCTCACGCCCTTGCCGCGGGTGACGAAGCCGCGGATTTCGTCCGGTGGCGCCGGCTTGCAGCACTTGGCCAGCTGCGTCAGCAGCGAATCGACGCCCACCACCAGCACACCGCCGCGCGTGCCGACGCCGCGGGCCTTCTTCAGCAGGGGCTGCTCGTCCTGATCCGCCGGCGGTTCGGGCGGGCGCAGCAGGGTCTCGATGTTGCGCAGCGAGAACTCGTCCTTGCCCACCACCTCGAACAGCGCCTCGGCAGAGGAAAAACCGAGTTGCGCGGCCAGGTCGTCGAGCTTGATGGCGGTCTTGCCCTCGCGCTGCAACAGCTTCTCGACCGCCTCGCGCCCGCGGGCCACGGTCTCGTGCATGGCCTGGGCGTTGAACCAGGATCGCACCTTGGCGCGGGCGCGCGGGCTGACCAGGTAGCCCAGCTCGGCATTGAGCCAGTCGCGCGACGGCCCGCCTTCCTTGGCAGCGGTGATCTCCACGGTCTGGCCGTTCTTCAGCGGGGTGTTGAGCGGCACCATGGCGCCGTCGACGCGCGCGCCGCGGCAGCGGTGGCCCAGATTGGTGTGCACGCTGTAGGCAAAGTCCACCGGTGTGGCGCCTTGCGGCAGTTCGACGATGGCGGCATCGGGCGTAAGCACATAGATGCGGTCGTCGAACACACCCTGACCCTGTTGCGGGCCTGAGAGGTCGCGCTCCCAGGCCAGCAGCTGGCGGAGCACGGCGATCTTGGCGTCGTAGGCGCTGTCGGCCGCCACCCCGGCGTAACCCTTGGTGCCGGCCTCCTTGTAGGCCCAGTGCGCGGCCACGCCGTGCTCGGCATGCTCGTGCATGGCCTGGGTGCGGATCTGGATCTCGATCGGCCGCCCGTCGGCATCGCGCACGATGGTGTGCAGCGACTGGTAGCCGTTGGGCTTGGGTTTGGCGATGTAGTCGTCAAACTCCTCGGTGACGGGCGTGAACTGGCTGTGCACCCAGCTCAGGGCGGCATAGCAGTCGGGCACCGAATTGACGACGATGCGCAGCGCGCGCACGTCGTACACATGGGCGAAGTCGAGTGACTTGCCGCGCATCTTCTTGACGATGCTGTAGATGTGCTTCGGCCGGCCCTGCACCCGGGCGTGGATGCCCTGGGCCTGCAGCTCGTTCTCCAGCCGGGCGCGCAACTGCTCGACATAGGCCTCGCGCTCGATGCGCTTTTCATCGAGCAGGCGGGCGATCTGCCGGTAGGTGTCGGGCTCCAGGAAGCGGAAGGACAGGTCTTCCATCTCCCATTTGATCTCCCAGATGCCGAGCCGGTTGGCCAGCGGCGCGAACACATGCAGCGACTCGGCCGCCAGGCCGGCGGGCACAGGCTGCTTACTGGCAGCGAACCAGCGCAGCGTCTGCAGGCGCGAGGCCAGGCGCAGCATGACCACGCGCAGGTCGCGCGAGAAGGCCAGCAGCATCTTGCGCACGTTCTCGGTCTGCGTGGCCGCGGTCTGGGCCATCGGAACCGGCGTGCCCGAGCGCTCGGCCGCGATCTGGGCGGCACGCGCCTGGCGCTGCACCTGCACCAGCTTGGTGGTCTCCACCGCCAGTTCGGCAAAGCTGTCGCCGAAGGCCTTGGCGATGACCTCCTGCGGCTTGTTCAGATGGGCGCAGGCATAGACCAGGTAGCTGGCAGCCTGCATCGCTTCCGAGCCGCCGATGGTCTTGAGGATGGCTGCCACGGCGTCGGCGTGGGCCAGCATGTTCTCGCCGGTGTCCAGCGTGCCGCCGGCCAGCAACGGCTCGGCAAAGGCGCGCGCACGTGCCAGCGCGTGGGCCTGCTCCGGCAGGCTGTGCGCGGTGGCGGCAATCAGCTCCGGCACGTGGGCCGGCGCGGCGTTCTCGGCGGCCAGGCTTTTCATCGGGTGCTCATGCTTCGTTCAGCAGAAAGTCGCTCACCACCCGAACCTGATCCGGTGCGATGAGGGTGGGGGCGTGGCCGACGCCGGCAAATTCCACCAGCCGGGCGCGCGGGCCACGCTGCGTCATCGCCACTGCTGTTTCAGCCGACAGCAGGTCGGAATCGGCGCCGCGCAGCAGCAAGGTTTGCGCTGTGATCGCGTCGTACAGTTGCCAGAGGGCGGACTCGCCCTGGGCAGCGCTTTCGGGCGTGACCGCCTTGAAGGGCAGGGCGATGGCCGGGTCGTAGTGCAGCACGAAGCCGCCCTGGTCATCGGCCTTGAGCATGGGGCGCGTCAGTGCCAGCCACTGCTCCCTGGTATGCGGACCGAAGCTGGCGGAGATGGTCCACAGTGCATCGGCCGCCTGTTCCAGCGAGGCAAAACGCACCGGCTGGCCCAGGTAGTTGCCGATGCGCTGCAGCGCCTGCCACTGGATCACGGGTCCGACGTCGTTGAGCACCAGCCTGCGTACCTTCAGGGGCAGCGCGGGCTGGCCGCACAGCGCCATGCCGATCAGGCCACCCATGCTGGTGCCCACCCAGTCCAGCGTGGTGGGCTGCAGTTGCGCCAGCAGCGCCAGCATGTCGGCCGCATAGGCGGGCAGCTGGTAGCCCATCGGGTCGTGCAGCCAGTCGCTTTGGCCACGGCCCACCACATCGGGGCAGACCACACGCAGGTCGGGCTGGCGGGTGCACAGGGCTTGGGCCAGTACATCGAAATCGCGCCCCTGGCGCGACAGGCCGTGCACGCACAGCACCACATGGCCGGCACGGGCCTCGCCCCATTGCCAGTACGCCATGCGGTGGCCGCCGCCGGCATCGGGGCAGCTTACGTAGTTCAGCGTAGGCTCGGTCATGGTGAAATCGTGGGGCTGAAGATAATGACAGCAGTCCCGTCATCCTAATTCAATCGCATCGTCTGATCGGAGAAACACCATGCTCAAAGGCAAGACCGCCCTCGTGACCGGCTCGACCAGTGGCATCGGCCTCGGCATTGCCAAGGCGCTGGCCCGGCAGGGCGCCAACATCGTGCTCAACGGCTTTGGCGACGTCGAAGGGCCGAAGGCCGAGATCGCGGCGCTGGGTGTGCAGGTGGCTTATCACGGCGCCGACATGAGCAAGGCCGCCGAGATCGAGGCCATGATGGCCTTTGCCGCAGCACAGTTCGGCCGGGTGGACATTCTGGTCAACAACGCCGGCATCCAGCATGTGGCGCGCATCGAGGACTTCCCGGTCGACCGCTGGGACGCCGTGCTCGCCATCAATCTGAGCAGCGCGTTCCACACCACGCGGCTGGCACTGCCGGCCATGCGCCGCGCGAACTGGGGCCGCATCATCAACGTCGCTTCGGTGCACGGCTTGGTGGCCTCGGCAGAAAAGTCAGCCTATGTGGCAGCCAAGCACGGCATCGTTGGCCTGACCAAGGTGACGGCGCTGGAGAACGCCACCTCCGGCGTGACCTGCAACGCCATCTGCCCGGGCTGGGTGCTGACGCCGCTGGTGCAGAAGCAGGTGGATGCGAAGGCCGCGGCGCTGGGCCTGTCCAACGAGGACGCCACCAAGTTGCTGCTGGGCGAGAAGGAGCCCTCAATGCAGTTCACCACCCCCGAGGAGCTGGGCGAACTCGCGGTGTTCTTCTGCTCGCCGGCGGCCAACAACGTGCGCGGCGTGGCCTGGAACATGGACGGCGGCTGGGCCGCGCAGTAAGCAGCGCGCCCGGTTCGGCACCTATTTGCGCTTGCTGCCGCCCAAGATGCTGCCCAGCACGCCACGGATGATCTGACGGCCAACCTCCCGGCCGATCGAACTGGCAGCACTCTTGATCAGCTGTTCACCCGCGCTGGCGCGGGTGCGCTTGGCGCCACCGCCCAGCAGGCCGCCCAGGGTGTCGAGCAGGCCACCGCCTTCGTCTTTCTGGGCGGCCGCTTCCGCCTGGGCTTGTTTCTCCTGCGTACGCTGGCTCAGGCGTTCGAAGGCCGATTCGCGGTCCACCACTTTCTCGTACACACCGGCCACGACCGAGCCGGCAAGCAGGGCCTGGCGCTGTGGTGGCGTGATCGGGCCGATCTGGCTGCCCGGCGGCAGCACGTAGACGCGCTCGGTCACGCTTGGGCGGCCCTTTTCGTCCAGGAAACTGACCAGCGCCTCGCCTACACCGAGTTCGGTGATGGCGGCGGCAATGTCCAGTTTGGGGTTGGGGCGCATGGTCTCGGCGGCGGACTTGACCGCCTTCTGGTCACGCGGGGTGAAGGCGCGCAGCGCATGCTGTACGCGGTTGCCGAGCTGGCCGAGCACGGTATCGGGAATGTCCAGCGGATTTTGCGTCACGAAATACACGCCCACGCCCTTGGAGCGCACCAGGCGCACCACCAGTTCAATGCGCTCCAGCAGCGCCTTGGGTGCGTCGTTGAACAGCAGGTGGGCTTCGTCGAAGAAGAACACCAGCTTGGGCTTGTCGAGGTCACCCACCTCGGGCAGGTGTTCGAACAGCTCGCTCAGCAGCCACAGCAGGAAGGTGGCGTACAGGCGCGGCGCGTTCATCAGCTTTTCCGCGGCCAGCACGTTGACCACGCCATGGCCCCGCGCATTGGTCTGCATGAAGTCGGCGATGTTGAGCATGGGCTCGCCGAAGAACTTGTCGCCGCCCTGGGCCTCGATCTGCAGCAGGCCGCGCTGGATGGCGCCAATGCTGGCCGCGCTGATGTTGCCGTACTGGGTGGTGAACTGCGAGGCGTTGTCGCCCACGTACTGGCACATGGCGCGCAGGTCTTTCAGGTCCAGCAGCAGCAGGCCCTGGTCGTCGGCGATCTTGAAGACCAGCTGCAGCACGCCTTCCTGCGTGTCGTTCAGGTTGAGCATGCGGCCCAGCAGCAGCGGGCCGAGGTCGCTCACCGTGGCGCGCACGGGATGGCCCTGTTCGCCGAATACGTCCCACAGGGTGGTCGGGCATGCTATCGATTCAGGAGCATTCAGCGACCGTTCCTTGAGCACTTTGGCCAGTTTTTCGCCGATGACGCCGGGCTGCGAGATGCCGGTGAGGTCGCCCTTGACGTCGGCCAAGAAGACCGGCACGCCGATGCGGGAGAAGCCTTCGGCCAGGGTCTGCAGCGTGATGGTCTTGCCGGTGCCGGTGGCGCCGGTGATCAGGCCGTGGCGGTTGGCCTTGTCGGGTCGCAGGAAGCATTGCACGTCGCCGTGCTGCGCAATCAGGAGAGGGTCGGCCATGGTTCTTCCGAAAAGTACAATTCGATCTTTATAGCCTAACAAATCACAAGGAATTTCCCATGGCTGGACACAGTAAATGGGCCAACATTCAGCATCGCAAGGGCCGCCAGGATGAGAAGCGCGGCAAGATCTGGACCCGCATCATCCGTGAAATCATGGTGGCGGCCCGCCAGGGTGGCGGTGATGCCAACGCCAATCCGCGTCTGCGCCTGGCCATCGACAAGGCCAAGGCGGCCAACATGCCGGCCGACAACATCAAGCGCAACATCGACAAGGCCACCGGCAACCTCGAAGGCGTGACCTACGAGGAAATCCGCTACGAGGGCTACGGCATCGGCGGTGCGGCCATCATCGTCGACACCATGACCGACAACCGTGTGCGTACCGTGGCCGAGGTGCGCCATGCCTTCTCCAAGCACGGCGGCAACATGGGCACCGAGGGTTCGGTGGCCTTCCAGTTCAAGCATTGCGGCCAGCTGATCTTCGCGCCGGGCACGAGCGAGGACAAGGTGATGGAAGTGGCGTTGGAGGCAGGCGCCGAGGACGTGGTCACCGACGAGGACGGCGCCATCGAGGTGCTGACCGCCCCGGGTGACTTCGAGGCGGTGAAGAACGCGCTGGAGGCAGCCGGCCTGAAGGCCGAGGTGGCCGAGGTCACCATGCGTCCGGAGAACACCATTGAACTCAGCGGCGACGACGCCGCCAAGATGCAGAAGTTGCTCGACGCCCTGGAAGACCTGGACGACGTGCAGGACGTTTTCCACAACGCAGCGCTGTGATGGAACACCCCCAGGCTGCGCGCACTTCGTGTCGCTACGCCACCCCCCTTGCAGGGGGCGGCACCAGCGGCCCGGCGCAGCCCGCTCCGCGGTGCCCCTGGCATGGCGTCTGTTGGTCGGCATCACTGCCGCAGTAGAGGATTTGGATTGATATGAACGTACTCGTCATTGGCGGCGGTGGCCGCGAACACGCCCTGGCCTGGAAACTGGCGCAGTCCTCCAAGGTGCAGATGGTCTATGTGGCGCCGGGCAACGGCGGCACGGCGCGCGACAAGCGCTTGCAGAACGTGCCGATCACCGACGTCCAGGAACTGCGTGCCTGGGCACTGAAGGAAAAGATCGGCCTGACGGTGGTCGGCCCCGAGGCGCCCTTGGCGGCCGGTGTGGTCGACGAGTTCCGTGCCCATGGCCTGCGCATCTTTGGCCCGACCAAGGCGGCGGCCCAACTGGAGAGTTCCAAGGCCTTTTCCAAGGCCTTCATGAAGCGCCACGGCATTCCCACGGCCGAGTACGAGACCTTTTCCGATCCGGTGGCGGCGCATGCCTATGTCGAGAAGATGGGCGCGCCCATCGTGGTCAAGGCCGACGGCCTGGCCGCCGGCAAGGGGGTGGTGGTGGCCATGAGCCTGACCGAGGCGCATGAGGCGATCGATTTCATGCTGCTGGACAACAAGCTGGGCGTGAGCCACAACGAGGGCGGCGCGCGCGTGGTGATCGAGGAATTCCTGCAGGGCGAGGAGGCGAGCTTCA
>JAYRLJ010000488.1:0-1853 GCA_041905305.1 Hylemonella sp.
GCCTTCCAGCTCGTCGCTCAGGATGTAGGCGTTCAGGCCGGCGGCGCGCGCCTCGGCCGCCGCAGCTTCGAGCGACTGCTGCGGCGTGGCAATCATGTGCACCGCGTGGCCGGCGAAGCGCGCATCGCCGGGCTTGGGTGTTTCCAAGCCATTGTTCTGAAGCAAATCGAGCACCAGCCCAGGTACTTCAATCGCATAGCGCTTCAAAATTGATAGCGCATCGGCGCAGGTACTGGCGTCGGGCACGGTCGGGCCGCTGGCAATCACCGATGGATCGTCGCCCGGCACATCGCTGATGGTCAGCGTCACCACGCGCGCCGGCGCGCAGGCCGCGGCCAACCGGCCCCCCTTGATGCGCGAAAGGTGCTTGCGCACGCAGTTCATCTCGCCAATGTTGGCGCCGCTGTTAAGCAAGGCCTTGTTGATGCGCTGCTTGTCCGCGAGCGTCAGCCCCTCGGCTGGCAGCGTCAGCAGCGCCGAGCCGCCGCCGGAGATCAGGCACAGCACGAGGTCGTCGGCCGTCAGCCCCTGCACCAGCGACAGGATGCGCTCGGAGGCGGCCAGCCCGGCCGCGTCGGGCACCGGGTGCGAGGCCTCCAGTACTTCGATGCGCTGCGGCAATCCCGCCGGACGCTCGGGCGTGTGGTGGTAGCGCGTGACCACCACGCCTGACAGCGGCGCGTCGGCTGGCCACAGCGCCTCCACGGCCTGCGCCATCGCGCCCGCCGCCTTGCCGGCACCAATGACCACAGTGCGGCCCTTGGGCGGTGGCGGCAGGAAAGGTGCCGTGTTGTGCAAGGGCAGGGCACGCCGCACGGCGGTCTGGTAAAGATGGGTCAGGAATTCGCGCGGTTGGGTGCGGGGATCGGGGCGGCTCATGCGTGGGGTCTCCTGCCGCCATTGTGCCGGCCCGCTGCAACGGGCCACTGCACGCACCGGCTGCAAAACAGTTTGTACCGTTGCAGCCGACACGGGTGACAGCGCACTGCCACACGCTGCCACTAAACTGAGCCTCATTCCAACGACCCGGAGAGACATGCCATGAACCCGACACGCCGCCATTCCCTGCGCCAGCTGGCCGCCGCCGCAGCCGCCACCCTGTTCACCGGCCTGGCCGCCGCGCAAGCCTTCCCCACCAAGCCCGTCACCCTGGTCGTGCCGAATCCGCCCGGCGGCTTTGTCGACGCCTCGGCCCGCCTGCTGAGCGACCCGCTGGCACGCGTGCTCGGCCAGACGGTGGTGGTGGACAACAAGGGCGGCGGCAGCGGCAACGTGGCCTACGGCCTGGTGGCGCGCGCGCCGGCCGACGGCTATACCCTGCTCACCTCCTACTCGGCCTACCACGTGGGCAACCCCAACCTCAACCCCAAGCTGCCCTGGGCGCAGAAGGACCTGGCACCGGTGGCGCTGATCACGGTGGCCACCAACGTGATCGCGGTCCACCCCTCGGTGCCGGCCAACACGCTGGGCGAGTTCATCAGCTACCTCAAGAGCAACCCGGGCCGGCTCAGCTACGCCTCGCAGGGCAACGGCTCGCTCTCGCACATCGGCACCGAGATGTTCAAGATGCAGACCGGCACCAGCATGGTCCACATCCCCTACCGCGGCTCCGGCCCGGCGGTGCAGGACGTGCTCTCGGGTCAGGTGCAGGTGTTCATGACCACGCCGCCATCGGTCATGGGCCACATCCAGGCCGGCAAGCTCAAGGGGCTGGCGGTGGCGGGCAAGGCGCGCCACCCGGGCATCCCCAACGTGCCCACCACCACCGAAGCCGGCCTCAAGGGCTTCGAGCTGGAAGCCTGGGTCGGCATCTTCGCGCCCGCCGGCACGCCGCCGGACGTGATTGCCAAGCT
>JAYRLJ010000489.1:0-1847 GCA_041905305.1 Hylemonella sp.
CTACATCGTCGGCGCGGTGGCCCAGATCTCCGAAATGACCAATGACTACACCAGCGAGCGCGTGGTGTATGGTCAGCCGATCGGGCGCTATCAACGCGTGCAGGATAACTGCGTGGAGATCCTGAATCATCTGGATGCCGCCCGCTGGCTGACCTGGGAAACCTTGTGGAAGCTGGACACCGGGCGCGATGCGCGGGCAGCCGCGCGGCAGTGCAAAGCGGTTGCCTCCGAGGCGTATTACCAGTCCTGCAACCAGTCCCACATGGTGTTCGCCGGACCGGGGACCGACTACCGCCATCCCTTGATGGCGCATAGCGTACTGGCCCACGCGCTGTACCAATACCTGGGGTCTCCACTACACCACAAGCGCGCCATGATGGATATCCTCTACCCGCGAAATACTGCTGCATGACCACAGCGCCCCAGGAGAGCATCATCAATTCGACTGACCTGACAGAAGACGAGCAACTGATCCGCTCGTCAATCGCGCGCATTGCGCAAGAGCACTTCAAACCCCGCGCAGCCGCGGCCGACCGCGACTGCAAGCCTCCGATAGAGAACATCAAGGTTCTGGCCGACAACGGCTTCACCGGCCTGGTGATTCCCGAGGAATACGGCGGCAAGGGTCTGGGTACCTTCGAGATCATGCTCGTCACCGAAGAAGTGTCCCGCGCCTGTGCCAATACGTCCATGCTGCTGGGCGGGGCCGACGGCCCGACCGCGCGCGTGCTCGCGGCATTAGGCACCGAAGAACAGCGCCGGAAATACCTTCCGAAAATGGCGCGCGGCGAGCTGTTCTCCGCCTGGTCGATGTCCGAAGCGGGCGCCGGTTCCGACGTCGGCAACCTGTCGACCCGTGCCGTGCGCGACGGCTCGGACTACGTGATCAACGGCTCCAAGATGTGGTGCTCGTGCGCGCAGTTGGCTGATATTTTTCTGATTCTGGTGCGCCTGGACCCGACGCCGGGTATGAAGGGCGTGGGCGCAGTTCTCGTGGAGCGCGGAACGCCGGGCTTTGAGATCGGCAAGCATCTTGAGCTGGTCGGCCTTCGTGCCACGGGCATGGCGCCCCTCTTCTTTGAAGACTGCCGGGTGCCGGCCGAGAACGTGATCATCCATGCCGGCCAGATGCGCAAGCTGATGCAGGTGTTTGAGGCCGATCGCGTGAGCGGCAACCCCGCCCTGTGCCTGGGCGTGGCGCGTGCGGCGATGGAAGACGCCATCGCCTACACGCGTGAACGCAAACAATTTGGTCGCTCGCTCTCGGACTTCCAGGGCCTGCAATGGAAGCTGGCCGACATGGCGATCGACCTCGAAGCCGCCCGTACGATGCTGTACAGCGCAGGGCGCAGCGCGATGGCCGGCAAGCTGACGACGGTGCAGGCCTCCACCACCAAGGTGTACGTCAACGAGATGGCCAACCGGGTCACCAACGCAGCGATCCAGCTCGCCGGTGCCTACGGCCTGTCCAAGGAGTTTCCGTTTGAGCGCTACATGCGCGACGTGCGCGGCATGTCAATCGGCTATGGAACCACCGAGATCCATCGCAACACCATCGCCCGCGAAATCACCGAAGGCCGGTATACCCCCTGAAGCCGAACTGAAGGAGAGCCACCCCATGCAAGTCAAACCCATGCAAATCGCCGCTGCCCTGCTGCTGACCGGCCTGGCCCTCGCGGGTTCCCCGGCCGGCGCGCAAAGCCCGGCCGAGTACCCCGCCAAGACGGTCAAGCTGATCGTTCCGAACGCCCCCGGCGGCCCGGTGGACAGCCTGGCGCGCATCATGGGCGCGGCCATGGAAACGCGTTTCAAGCGTCCGTTCGTGGTCGAGAACCGGACCGGGGCCA
>JAYRLJ010000100.1:0-3516 GCA_041905305.1 Hylemonella sp.
CATTCGGAGACCCAGGTCGTCGAGACCCGGATCTCGGAAGACGGGGATTTCATACGCCGGCGACGCCAATGTGGTGCTTGCGACAAGCGTTTCACCACCTACGAACGGCCAGACGTCAACTTTCCGGCCATCGTCAAGAAGGA
This sequence comes from Hylemonella sp., assembly GCA_041905305.1. Taxonomy (GTDB): domain Bacteria; phylum Pseudomonadota; class Gammaproteobacteria; order Burkholderiales; family Burkholderiaceae_C; genus Hylemonella. The sequence continues at coordinate 144 of JAYRLJ010000100.1, forward strand.
CGGCCGGCGCATCGAGTACGACCGCGCCAAGCTTCTGGCGTCCATGAACCTGGCGCTGCGCAAGCGTCCGGTCAGCACCGAGCAGATCGACAGCGCCATCGAACGCATCGAGGAGAAATTGCTCAACCTCGGCCTGCGCGAAGTACCCTCCACCCGCATTGGCGAACTGGTGATGCGCGAACTCAAAAAGCTCGACAAGGTGGCCTACGTGCGCTTTGCCAGCGTCTACCGCAGCTTCGAGGACATCGACGAGTTCAAGATGTTGGTGGATGAGGTCAGGCGCTAGAGCGTTTTGCCAAGGCCTGTCTCGCGGCACCGCTCTTCCGTACATCGTCCCGGACCAGCCACTCGTCCGCAGGCGCGTCCGTCTTTGCATGGGTCGACGAGAATCGTCACCATGAAGCACCTGCGCGGATACACGCTGATTGAAGTGATGGTGGTCGTCACCATCGCCGCCATCCTCATGGGACTCGCCGCGCCTTCCTTTGTCCGGACGGTGCGCTCCACCACCATCTCCAACAGCGTCAACAGCTTCATGTCGGACATGCGCTATGCCCGAAGCGAATCGATACGCCGCGGTGTCTCGGTGGTCGTGTGCCGCAGCAATGCGCCCGAAGCGACCTCTCCGGTATGCAGCACCGGCTCCGGCATCGATATCGATGGTGACGGGCTGGGTGACGGCTGGGCCAGTGGCTGGATCATCTTTGAAGACGTGGACGGCGATGGCACCAAGGACTCTGCCGAGACCGTCCTCAAGGTGGAATCGCAAAACGCCCGAATCGAATCCATCATGGAAACCGGCTCCGGGTCTACCAAATTCAGGTTCACCCCCACCGGTCGACTTCGTAGTCTCAGCGGCGCCACGCAGCTGACCTTCGGCGGTCTCAACTACACCAATGACCTGCAGCGCGTCGTGTGTGTCAGCATGGCTGGCCATGTGCGCATCGCTGGTGACGGCACGACGACCTGCTCATGATCAAACCCATCCGCCACCGGCAACACGGTGCCTCGCTGATCGAGGTGCTGATCTCCATTCTGATCCTGTCCTTCGGCCTGTTGGCCATGGGCGGCATGATGGCCACCGCGGTGCAGCTGCCCAAGATGGCCGCCCTGCGTGCAACGGCTGCCAGCATTGCCGCCAACCACGTCGACCGGATGCGCGCAAACCCTGCAGGCTTTGCCAGCGGTTTGTACGATGAAAACCTCAGTTATGACGGCTCTTTCAGCGTCCCGGCGAGCGCCGATTGCAGCTATCCGAACTGCACCGCGATCTCCCTGGCCACCATGGACAAGGCGGCGGTGAATCGCGCCCTGCGTCAACAATTGCCCGCAGGCGGCATACGGGTGGAACGCGACACGTCGGGCGGCACCCCCAGTACCACGGCGGGCAACCTGTGGATCATCTGGCAGGAGCCCGGTTCGCTCGCAGCCTTCAACAACCTGGCCAACTCGGACCCCTGCCCATCACAGGTGACTTCGGCCTACACCAACCCGGCGCCACGCTGCCTCTACTTGCGCTTCAAGCTCTGAAACATGCGTACTGCCTGCGCCACCATGACCTCCCGTTGCTGCATCAACCGGGCCCGCCCGAGGTCAGGACGCGCGCGGGCGCGTCAGGGTGGCTTTTCCCTGATCGAGCTGCTGGTTGCCATCACCATCGGTCTGGTGATCGTGAGCGCAGCGCTCGTCGCCTACCTCGGCTCGTCGGAGGCCGGCCGCACCTCCGCGGCCCAGAGTCGCATGAACGAGGATGCCCAAGCGGCGCTGGACATCCTGTCACAGCAAATCCGGATGGCGGGCAACAACCCGAAACAACCCGGCTACACCCTGGCCGCGCCTCGCAACCCGATTACCAACACCTTCAGCTTGCGCGGCTGCGGCACCATGTTCTCCAATGCCAAGACCGTCGGCGCCACGCCGGCTGCGGCCGACATCAATGCACTCACCTGCCCCGCAGGCACCGGTCCGAACTCGATTGCCGTTACCTACGAGGCTGATCGCTTCAACACCATCCCGACGTCCACCGGGGTGCCGACCGACTGCGTCGGCCGATCGCTACCGGCCCAGACTGCTTCCGTGGTGCAGATCACCAGCCCGACCACCACTGCCGCCAGCAACGTCACGTTCTACGAGGCGGACAACCGCTTCTACATCGACACTTCAGCCACCATCAGCAGCCCGGCGCTGTACTGTTTTGGCAACGGCAGCGGCAGCACACCGCAGCCGTTGGTTGAAAACATCGAGGATCTCCAACTCAGTTACGGAACGGCGCCGGCTACCGGCGGCAACGGCACCGTGGCAGGCTATCTGTCAGCCGATCAGATTGAGACCGACAGCACCGTGGTGAACCTGCCTACGGCACGCGAGCGCTGGGCTCGTGTTGTGACGGTGCGCATCTGCGTGGTAGCACGCAGCGAACAGGCGGTGGCAACAGACAGCGCCTCGGCCCAGTACATCAAGTGCGACGGAACGCTGGAGACCTCCCCGCCGGACCGGCGCCTGCGTCGTGCCTACTTCACCACGGTCACCTTGCGCAACCGGCTCTGAGAGCCAGCGGACATGCCATGAGCTTTTCCACCTTTTCTTCCAGCCGTGCTCGTTCCCACGCCCGACCCGACGGAGCGACAACCCAGCAAGGTGTCGTTCTCGTGGTATCGCTCGTAATGCTCATGATCATCTCCATGCTGACGGTGTATGCCATGCGCAGCAGCACCTCGGCCGAAACCGTAGCCAACAACGTACGCATCACAGCCATGGGCACCCAGTCGGCGGAGATCGCACTGCGCTACTGCGAGGAAGCAACCATCCAGATTGCCTCCAGCGCAGTGACCCTGACTTCCGTGCCGACCATCCAGAACTTCAGCTCACCCCCACTGTGGCAGAACCTGACCAACTGGGACGGCACCCGCACTGGCGTCTTCGTTGTTCCGGCAAGCGCCGTCAACCAGGCCGGCTTGAGCAGCGCCTACAACCGTGCTCCCGAATGCCTGGTCGAGCAGCTTCCGATGGCCAATGCCGACAGCACCACCAACACGACTGCCAGCTTCGTCATCACCGCCCGCGGCTTCGGACCCGACGTCGCGGCTGGCACCGGCCGGCCGGCTGGTAGCGAGGTCTGGCTGCAATCGACGTTGCAACTGAATTGATGGCGAGGTAAGCACCATGTACAAACCCATGCTCGGCACACGACACGCCACAACCTTGATCCTGACACTGGGGCTGCTCTCGACCTCGACCTGGCTGAGCGCCCAGATGGCCACACAGCCACTGCTGACGCGGTCCACGTCGGTCGAACCCAACCTGGTCTTCATGTACGACGACTCAGCCTCCATGCCGGGTACCGGTATCTATCAGTACGGTGGCTCGTCTGGTG
>JAYRLJ010000100.1:3526-9665 GCA_041905305.1 Hylemonella sp.
CTGGGTCGGGTTTTTTCTCTGGTGGGTGGGTGGGGTGGTGTGTGGGGCAGGCCCGGGCGGGGGGGGGGGTCGTCTTCGCTGACAAGCAACACCTACGCATCCCAGTCCCCTTTCGTCAACCTGATCTACTACAACCCGCGCATTCGCTACAAGCTGCGCGTGGACGCCAACGGCAACGACATCGACACCAGCACGCTGGCCGCAAGCACCACTTTCAAGGTGTATTTCTACAAGAAGACATCGAGTAGCACCTCGGCCACTGTATGGGACAACTCGGGCAACAACCCGACCTTGAGCAGCAGCTACTTCAACGGCACGAGCGGTACCAGCTACCAGCCCCTAGCGGTCGAGCTGCAGGCGGGTGCCTCCACCAGCACCCCTTACCCCTTCACTGCCAGCAGTACCACGACCCATTACCCGAAGTTTCTGGGCCGCACTGACTGCGTGTCGGATGCCACGCGTTGTACCTGGTCCGAAGAACTACGCAACTACTCGATCTGGAAGGCCTATCACAGCGATCGCGACAAACTGGCCAAGACTGGCATCGGCCTGGCCTTCAAATCCATCGGCCCCACCATTCGTGTGGGCTGGGGGCGCATCAATACACTGGATGGCGGCTCTTTGGACTCGGGGGTCGCCCTCTTCGACGCCACCACCAGAGCCGCCTTCTATACCTGGCTCTACGGCATCAGCGCCAACGTGGCCGGCACGCCCAACCGACTGGCACTCGATACTGTCGGCAAATACTTCAGCCGCTCCGACAGCGACGGCCCTTGGGGCAGCACACCACGTGCGGCATCCAAAGGCTCGACCACCCTGACGTCGTCGGTCAGCACCGAGCCCAAGACCAGCCATCTGAGTTGTCGCCGCTCCTTCGCCATGCTGATGACCGACGGCTACTACAACGACTCGGCGCCCAGCGTCGGCAATGTGGATGGCACCAACGGCCCGGTCGTCACCAAGCCGGACGGCGGCACCTATCAGTACAACGCGTCGGCCTCGCAGAACCTGTACAAGGACTCAGTTTCCAACACCTTTGCTGATGTAGCTTTCAAGTACTGGGTCAACGATCTGCGCACCGATCTGCCGAACAAGGTGCCCACCACGACGGCCAACGAGTCGTTCTGGCAGAACGTGAGCTTCTATGCCATCGGACTGGGGGTGTTCGGCACCCTGCCACAGACCCAAGCCACCCTGGACAGCATCAAGGCAGGCTCGACCGTCTGGCCGACACCGGTGACCAACGACCCTAAGGCGATCGATGACATGTGGCACGCCACGCTCAACGCCAGGGGCGCCATGCTGACCGCGACCGATTCGCAGTCCTTGAACGACAGCGTCGACAGCATGATGGCGTCCATCAACCAGCTCACCACCACGCAGTCGGGCGTGGCCGTGTCCACGGCCAGCTTGGAGACGGACACCCGCAAGTACACACCGCAGTACACCACTGCGGTCTGGACCGGTAATGTGACGGCACGCAACCTCGACCCCGCGACCGGCAACGAGACCACCACCGCCTGGCAAGTGCTGGACAAGGACGAGACCGGCAAGATCTACAACGGCATCCCGGCCCATGGCAGCCGCAACATCGTCGTCGGCAACGCCGCCACCAGTGGTACCCGCGCCGTCAACTTCTCTCTGGCCGACATGACCTCGGCGGGCCTCATTGGTGACATGGTGGCCAGCGCACGCACCACCAGCATGATCAACTACCTGCGCGGCGACCAGAGCAATGAGGGCGATAGCGGCAGCTACCGCGCCCGCGCCTTCCTGTTGGGCGATATCGTGAACTCGTCCCCCGTCTTCATCAAGGGTAGACCGGGCAGGGAGCTGAGCGACCCCAGCCGTCTGGCCAGCCCTTACGTGCTGGAAATCGCAGCCACGACCAACCCACTGCCGGGCTCGGGCACCAGCTACACCACCTATCTGCAGGGACTGGCCAACCGTACCGAGGGCGCACTTTTCGTCGGTGCCAATGACGGCATGCTGCACGTCTTCCGCGACGGTACGCCGTCAATCCAGGGTGGTGTCGAGACCTTCGCCTACATCCCGCGCACCATGCTGCCCAAGCTTCACCTGCTGGCCGACAAGCTGTACGGCCATCAGTACTTCGTGGACGGACCCAATATCGAGACCGATGCCTATTGGGGCGGCAGCTGGAAGCAGCTGCTGGTGGGCAGTACTGGCGCTGGCGCCAAGACCCTGTACGCGCTAGACGTGACGGACCCCATTACCATGGATGCCAGCAAGTTGTTGTGGGAGATCAACCCCAGCTCGACTGGATTTGCCAATCTGGGCTATGTGCTTTCAGATGTTCAGACCGGCCCCACCAACGGCAAGGACGACGACGGCAGCACCAGCAACGACAGCGTGTGGGCCGGCTTCTTCGGGAATGGCTATGAGAGCGCCAGCGGCACGGCCAGCCTGTTCGTGGTCAATCTGCAAACCGGCGCATTGATCCGCGAGATCCAGACGCCGACGGCGCAAGGCGGCCCCTGGAGCGCCACCGTCGGTGGCATCAGCAAGACCTACAAGAACGGCCTGGGCGGCGTGAAGCTCATCCTGGATGCGAACGCCCAGCGAGTGATTGGCGCCTACGCCGGCGACCTGCGCGGCAACCTGTGGCGTTTTGACCTGAGCGACAGCAACGCAGCCAACTGGACCGTCTCCTTGATGTTCAGCACTGGCTCGGAAACGCCTTCCGCCACGGTACCGACCGGCTACCCACGCCCGATCACCGCACAGCCGGAGTACGTCAAGCACCCTGATACAGGCCGTGTCGTCGCTTTCGGCACTGGCAAATTCTTTGAAGACTCCGACGTTCCGCCGCCCTACAACACGCAAGCGCTTTACGGGCTGTGGGACAAGACTGAGTTCGGCAGTGCGCTACCCGGCAGCGGCTATCCCATCGTGGCAAGCTCCCTGGTCGAGCGTGCCTTCACCACCGTAGACGGCGTGACCGACATTACGCAGCCCGACGGTACCGCACCGACGCCCATCGACTGGACCAGCAAGAGCGGTTGGTTCGCCACCTTGCCACATGACGGCGAACGCCTGGTCTACCCGATCGCAAAGATCAGCAACAGAAACTCCCGAGTGCTGAAGTACGACACCCTGTCACCTGCCAACGTTTCGCTCGATGCCTGCACACAAGCCGGTACGGGCACCCAGTGGAAGATCTCCATGGACGGCTTGCATGGTGCCAATCCCGGCAAGGCCCCCGACATTGACCCGGCCAACTGGGCACCTATCTCTGGCGACAACTACAACATGGTGACCCAAGGGATCGCGACCGGTCGCAGCACCACGATGCGTATCGCAAGTCGGACCTCGAGCACGGAAACAAGCTTCTCCACCATACAAGGTGGAGATGCTTCGGCCAAGGTGGAAACCTACCGCTGCCAGATTCTGGGCAACTGCCCGCCGGTCACGCCCCCGCCCCTGGGGCCTCTGCGCACCATCAACTCACGCGAGTGGCGTCAGTTGTACATGCGTTAAAGTCTGCCCCGTTTCTTGGAGTCTTCGATATGCCCCACTGCTCCTCCCTGGCCGCACTACGGCGTCCTGTGCGCGGCTTTACCCTGATCGAGGTCATGATTGTGGTGGCCATCATCGGCATCCTGGCCGCAATTGCCATGCCTCAGTACACCGAACACGTGGCCCGCTCACGCCGCGCCGACGCGCGAACCCAATTGCAGGCCGCCGCCCAGTTCATGCAGCGCTTCTATTCCGCCAATGACCGCTACGACGTCGATCGCGCCAACAATGGCGTGCTGACGCAGATGCCCGCCAACCTGCAGCGGGCTCCTGCCGACGGCACCGCGGTCTACACCCTGTCCACCTCCAACCTGTCCGCCACCACCTACACCTTGTCCATGGCACCGGTCACCGGCTTGGCCATGCAAAGCGACCGTTGTGGCACCTACACCCTGAATGAGCGTGGCGTGCGCGGCAATGTCATCAACGGCACTGCAGCCAGCACCACCGTACGCGATGGCTGCTGGCGCTGAGTCAAGTTTGACCCCAGCCACCGTGCTTCACCGCACGGACAGCGCCTGTCCGGCCGCAATGCGCCAGGCCATTGACCTCGCCACCCAGGCCCGCCTGCTGGCACCGCCCAACCCCGCGGTCGGCTGCGTCATCACGGCGCCCGACGGCCGCGTGCTGGGCAGCGGCCACACCCAGCGCACCGGCGGGCCGCACGCCGAGGTGATGGCGCTGCGCGATGCGCAGGCGCGCGGGCACGACGTCCGCGGTGCCACGGCCTATGTGACGCTGGAGCCCTGTGCCCACCACGGCCGCACCGGGCCGTGCTGCGATGCGCTGATCAAGGCCGGTATTGGCAAGGTCGTGGCCTCGCTGACCGACCCCAACCCCAAGGTGGCGGGCGAAGGCTTTTCGCGGCTGCGCGCGGCTGGCGTTGAGGTCGAAATCGGCCCGGGCGCCGACGAAGCGCGCGAGCTGAACCTCGGCTTTTTCAGCCGCATGGTGCGCGGCACCCCCTGGGTGCGCATGAAGGTCGCCGCCTCGCTGGACGGCCGGACCGCGCTGGACAATGGCGTCAGCCAGTGGATCACCTCCGAGCCGGCCCGCGCCGACGGCCACGCCTGGCGCGCCCGGGCCTGTGCCGTGCTGACCGGCATCGGCACCGTGCTGGAAGACAACCCGCGGCTGGACGTGCGGGCCGTCGACACGCCGCGCCAACCACAGCTGGTGGTGGTCGACAGCCGGCTGGAGACCCCGCTCGACGCTCACCTTTTCATAGCAGGCCGCGCCCTCACCATCTATGCGGCGGTCCAGAATGACGCCAAAAAGGCGGCACTGGAAGCCCGCGGCGCCACGGTGGTCTACTGCCCCGGCCGCACACCGGGCAGCGAGGGCAAGGTGGACCTGTCCGCCATGCTGCGCGACCTGGCACAACGCGAAATCAATGAAGTGCACGTGGAAGCCGGCCACAAGCTCAACGGCTCGCTGGTGCGCGAAGGTCTGGTGGACGAGTTCCTGCTCTACCTGGCGCCCAAGCTCCTGGGGCCCGGGCGTGGCATGGTCAACATGGAGCCGCTCAGCGAACTCTCACAGGCCGTCGAACTGGAATTCCGCGACACGGCCCTGATCGGCCCCGATCTGCGCGTGCTGGCGCGGGTTCCGGGGCGCGACCGCTTCTAAATCCGGGGAATCCGGGCCCTCCCGGGCCGGCTGGTCCATTCCCTGCGAAAATACGGGGATGTTCACCGGAATCATCACCGCTGTGGGGCGCATCGCCGCCGTCCACGATCTCGGCAGCTCTTTGACGCATGGCAAGCGCCTGACCATCGAGTGTCCGCCTGCCTATCTCGAAGATGTGGGTCTGGGGGACAGCATCGCGCTCAATGGCGCCTGCATGACCGTCACCAGCTTCGACCCTGCCGCCGGCCGCTTCACCATCGACATCTCGGCCGAATCGCTTGCCAAGACCACCGGGCTGGACGCCCCGGGCCCGATCAACCTCGAAAAAGCCCTGCGTGCCAACGATCGCCTCGGCGGCCATCTGGTCTCGGGCCATGTCGACGGCATCGGCCGCGTGACCCACTTCGCCCAGGTGGGCGAGAGCTGGGAGCTGCGCATCCTGGCGCCGCTGGCACTGGCCAAATACCTCGCCTACAAGGGTTCGGTCACCGTCAATGGTGCCAGCCTGACCGTCAACCGCATCCAGGACCAGGCGGACGGCTGCGAGCTGAGCATCAACCTGATCCCGCACACGGTACAGAACACCGCACTGGGCGCGCTGAAAGCCGGCTCTGGCGTCAACCTGGAAATCGACCTGATTGCCCGCTACGTCGAGCGCATGCTCGGCAGCGCCCCCACCTCCGAGAAAGCCCAAGCATGACTGCCCCTACCCCTGTTGCCCCGGTCGCGATTTCCCCGGTCGAGGAGATCGTCGCCGAGATGCGCGCCGGCCGCATGGTCATCCTCGTCGACGAGGAAGACCGCGAGAACGAAGGCGACCTGGTTCTCGCCGCTGACCATGTCACGCCGGAAGCCATCAACTTCATGGCCAAGTTCGGCCGTGGCCTGATCTGCCTCACCCTCACGCGCGAGCGCTGCGAGTACCTGCGCCTGCCGCCGATGGCCGCGCGCAACGGCACCGTCTACAGCA
>JAYRLJ010000490.1:0-1824 GCA_041905305.1 Hylemonella sp.
TTTCACGGCCATCAACGGATGGCGGAAGGAGAACATCTGGTCGAAGGCCTCGATGCTCTCGACGCCCGAGATCATGCGCCAGGCCACTGGCGAGCCGCTGAATGCGAAGTATTTCGAGGCGCACCTCACGAACCGATACCTCTCTCATTGACGTCATCCCGGCGAAAGCCGGGACCCAGCTTTCCGCGGGGTTGACGTCCAGAGCGGGGCCCCGGCTTTCGCCGGGGTGACGGCCAGAGGGGTTCTATGTGGCTCTCATATTCTCGCCCCGTCTCAACACCGCCTGCGCGACGATGAGCAGCACGAAGCTCGTCAGCAGCACCACCGAGCCCACCGCGTTGATCTCCGGCGTCACGCCGCGGCGGATCGAGGAGAAGATGTAGATCGGCAGCGTGGTGTCCGGCCCCGACACGAAATAGGCGATGATGAAATCCTCGAAGGAGAAGGTGAAGGCCAGCAGGAAGCCGGCGAGGATCGACGGCGCCAGAAGCGGCAGCACCACCTGGCGGAAGGTGCCCATCGGCGTCGCGTAGAGGTCCTCCGAGGCATCGACGAGGCTCCTGTCCATGCCCTGCAGCCGGGCGCGCACCAGCAGTGCCACCACCGCGATGTTGAACAGCACATGCGCCGCGATGACCGCCCAGGTGCCCATCTGCAGCTTGATGCCGAGACCCGCCAGCGACGGGTTGACGACGTCGAACAGCGACACGAAGGCGATGAGCGTCGAGATTCCGATGACGATTCCGGGCACCATGATGGCGATGTAGATCAGCGCATCGAAGGTGACGCGCAGCCAGCCCCGGATGCGCTCGAGTCCCAGGGCCGTGAGCGTGCCGATGATGGCGGAGAGGACGGCGGTCGACAGCGCGATGATGATGGAGGTCCGGAGCGCGCCCATGATCAGCGGGTTGGAGAAGGCCTTGCCGTACCAGAACAGCGAGAAACCCTCCCACGCCATGGCATATTTGCCGGCGTTGAAGGAGAAGAACACGATCAGGCTGATCGGCAGGTAGAGGAAGATGTAGATGCAGATGGCATAGGCGCGGAGCATCGGGCCCTCACACCAGTGCCGCGCGGCGCGTGTCGGTCTTCGACAGCACGAAGCGCATGTAGAAATAGATGGTGACGAACATGATGGCGACGAGCGCGACGGACACCGCCGCCCCGAACGGCCAGTTGCGTGACTGCAGGAAGAGATCGACCAGCGCGTTGCCGATGAAGAACACCTTACCGCCGCCGAGGAACTGCGGCAGGATGTAGTCACCCATCAGCAGGATGAACACCAGCATGGAACCGGTGGCGACACCGGGAAGCGCCAGCGGCAGCGTGACTTGCAGGAAGGTGCGGGCGGGCGTGGCGCCGAGATCGGCCGAGGCCTCGAGCAGCCGCTTGTCGAGCTTCTCGAGGGACACATAAATTGGTGGCACCATGAGTGGCAGGAAGCCGTAGACCGCGCCGATGAGCACCGCCCAGGGCGTGTTGATGATGCGCACGTCGGCCAGCCCGATGCTCGCCAGCCAGCCGGGGATGCCCTTGTTGCCGAGGATCATCATCCAGGCGTAGTAGCGCAGCAGCTGGCTGGTCCAGAATGGTGCCATGACGAGGATGAGCAGCGCCACGCGCCATTTCGGGCTCGTCCGCACCGCCAGGAAATAGGCCATGGGGAAAGCGAACAGCGCGGTCAGCAGCGTGCCGAGCGGGGCGAGAGTCAGCGTGTTGTAGAAGGCCTTGCCGCGTGCCGGCAGATCCATGTAGTTGGCCAGCGTGAAGGCAGGCAGGTAGCCGCCGGCGGGCGCACGCTCGCCGAAGGAGAAGATCAGCACC
>JAYRLJ010000491.1:0-1823 GCA_041905305.1 Hylemonella sp.
CGTCCGTTGCTGGCGGTGTATTCCTTCAGCGCTGACTTCAACTCGTTGGCGATGCCGATGTAGTCGACCACCAAGCCGCCTTGCTTGTCCTTGAAGACACGATTGACCCGGGCAATGGCCTGCATCAGGTTGTGGCCCTTCATCGGCTTGTCGACGTAGAGCGTATGAACGCAGGGTGCATCGAAGCCAGTCAGCCACATGTCGCGCACGATGACGATCTGCAGCGGGTCGGTCGGGTCTTTGAAGCGCTTTTCCAGCCGCTTCTTGACCTGTGCGCTGTAGATATGGGGGCGGAGCAGTGCCTTGTCGCTGGCCGAGCCGGTCATCACAATCTTGATGACGCCTTGCTCGGGATCGCTGCTGTGCCAAGCCGGGCGCAGCTTGGTGATTTCGTTGTAGAGGTGCACGCAGATTTCGCGGCTCATCGCGACGACCATCGCCTTACCAGACTGTGCAGCGTTCCGGGCCTCGAAGTGTGCGACCAGATCCGCCGCCACGCTGGCGATGCGCGGTTCGGCGCCGACCACGCGCTCCAATGCCGCCCATTTACTCTTCAGCTTGGCCTGCTGGCTTTCTTCTTCGTCCTCGGCCAGTTCATCGACCTCATTGTCGATGTGCGGCAACTCATCCTGCTTCAGTGACAGCTTGGCCAGCCGTGACTCGAAGTAGATGGCCACCGTGGCGCCATCTTCCTTGGCCTGCTGCATGTCATAGACGTGGATGTAGTCGCCGAACACGGCCCGGGTGTCGCGATCCTCGCTCGACACCGGGGTGCCGGTGAAGGCGACAAAGGTGGCGTTGGGCAGCGCATCGCGCAAATGCTGGGCGTAGCCGACCTGATAACGTGCGACATATTCAGCGTTGGGCTCAGCTACCTTCAATGCCTGCGCATCGTTCGCGGCTTCAGCAGGCCGAGCAACCCGCACGTTCTTCAGCTTGGCCTCGAAGCCGTACTGGGTTCGGTGCGCCTCGTCGGCAATGACCACGATGTTGTGGCGGTCGGAGAGTACCGGGAAGGTGTCTTCATCCTCGCCGAGCATGAATTTCTGAATGGTGGCGAAGACAATGCCTCCGGAGGGGCGATTGGCCAGCTTGGCGCGGAGGTCTTGCCGGGTGTTCGCCTGAACCGGCTGCTCGCGCAATAAGTCCTGCGCCAGCGAGAAAACACCGAATAGCTGGCCATCGAGGTCGTTGCGGTCAGTGATCACCACGATGGTTGGGTTTTCCATCGCCGCTTCCTGCATCACACGGGCGGCAAAGCAGGTCATGGTGATGCTCTTGCCGCTGCCTTGCGTGTGCCAGACCACGCCGCCCTTGTGGGTGCCTCCGGGGCGGGAGGCGGTCACCACCTGATTAATCGCTGCCCGCACTGCATGGAACTGGTGATAGCCGGCCACCTTCTTCACCAAGGTGCCGTCATCCTCAAAGAGCACGAAGTAGCGCAGGTAGTCGAGCAGCATGGCTGGCGCCAGCAGGCCGCGCACCAATGTTTCCAGTTCATTGAACTGGCCGAGCGGATCGAGCGTTACCCCGTCAATGGTTCGCCACTGCATGAAGCGCTCGCCATTGGCCGACAATGAGCCGAAGCGGGCCTCGCTGCCGTCGGATATGACTAGCAGTTCGTTGTACTGGAAAACGTCCGGTATCTGTTCCTTGTAGGTCTGTATCTGGTCGTAGGCCTTCCAGATGTCGGCGGTTTCATCGGCCGGGTTCTTCAACTCCAGCAGAACGAGCGGCAGGCCGTTTACAAACAGAATGATGTCCGGCCGGCGGGTATGGTGTGGCCCCTTGATCGAGAACTGATTGACCGCCAGCCATTTGTT
>JAYRLJ010000101.1:0-4917 GCA_041905305.1 Hylemonella sp.
GGCAGATCGGCACGGAGCAAAACGCTAAACTGTACCCATGGTGCGACTCGAAGTCGCTTCCAGCGGGCCTTGTGCCCGCCTATAACACCACGGATTTCACTCTGTCCTCAGACGGAATCCGCCCTCGAACGAGAGGGCTATCTTAGCAGTCGAAAGACTCCTTTTAGGCAGTCGGAAACCGTCCCTAACCGGATGTTTTCTGGCGAAGACCGCCGTAAATCGGCGCACTTCGTTGCAAAAAGGAGACGATCAGGACCCTGTTGGGCGATCTGTTACAAATTCTTACACCTCTATGTGTAGGAAGGATAGTGGCTGTCGAAGCGTGCCACGCTTCTGCGTCTTGTTCCATATCTGGAACCACCCATGGAACTGGGTGACCTCAATCACACGTGCGTCCGGAGCAATCTGGGGGTGCGGAGCTGTGAACAAACGATCTGCGCTCTAGCGCATAAGACCAGCGCGAGTTGGTTCGAACTCTGTGAGCAAGACACAGAGAGATCGCTGAGGTAATGAGTAAGGGCAATCGTAAGGTGAACCGTTGCTAAAACCGTCGTTAACAGTACCAGCTAACTCTTGTTTCCCTAACGGGGAGCTGGGGCCAAAAGGCACGTGGTCTGGCGATACCTGTCATGGACTGGATCGCGCTTCCCATAACGACCACCGGCGGATAAACGGGCCCTAACCTCTACACACTGCCTGCCAGCAGTGTGGGCGCGAAGCGGAACGAGGTAAGCCCCACGTCTCGCCACGATCTCGATCGTGGCAACCAACGCGCAAGCTGAGGTCATGGGATAGGGGGTAAAGGAAGTCACAAAAAGCTCAACGCCAGACTGTAATGGTCTGGATAGGGTCCTCTGGCCCAAGGCGAAAGCCTGCTGACTTGTGACAGGTGCAACGGCGTGACGCCGCTGTGATCTAACCAACGACCCTAGGGGGCACCACCCCCCAGGGTTGGTGCCTCCTCGCGGTTACTTTGTAACGGAGAAGGTATGGAAAACATCCAAAAGGATGCTGCGTCTCCGCACGTAATTTGGGACTGGCATGCCATCAATTGGCAGCAGATACAAATGTTCGTGGGGAAGGCACAGCAACGCATCGCGCAGGCAGAAAAGGACCACGATTTCCGAAGGGTCAAACGACTCCAACGATCTCTGGTCCGTTCCTGGCAAGCCAAGGCATTGGCCGTCAGGAAAGTGACCGAAAACCAAGGGAAGCGAACGGCCGGCACCGATCGCGTGCTCTGGGATTCGCCCGAAGCCAAGTTGCGAGCAATAAATGAGTTGAAGATGAAGGGATACCGCGCGCGCCCGCTGCGACGCGTGTGGATTCCCAAACCAAACGGGAAGGAGCGCCCACTAGGCATTCCGACCATGCGGGACCGAGCCATGCAGGCCCTACACCTGCTGGCACTGGAGCCGGTAGCAGAATGCAAAGGCGACCTTAACTCATACGGGTTTAGAAAAGGTCGATCCACGCATGATGCACGGCAACAGTTGTTCATTTCACTGTCCAACAAGGCCTCGGCCGAATGGATACTTGACGCGGACATCTCGGGCTTCTTTGACCATATCAACCACGAGTGGCTACTGCAGCACGTTCACATGAACAAGCAGGTGGTACGCCAGTGGCTGAAATCAGGAGTAGTGGACAAGGGTCAACTCCACAAAACGGATGAGGGTACCCCGCAGGGGGGCATCATCTCGCCGACATTGGCAAACCTGACTTTGAACGGTCTAGAGAGCGGTCTAGCGAAGTTCCTTCGGGACACGCTAGGTCCGAAAGAAGCCGGGCGGGGAAAGGTTAACCTCGTTCGATACGCCGACGACTTCGTGGTCACCGGCAGTTCAAAAGAACTGTTGGAAACCACGGTGCGGCCTTGGATAGAAGGGTTTCTGCGCGAGCGGGGACTCGAGTTATCTAAGGAGAAAACGCGCGTTGTGCATATCGATGAGGGCTTTGATTTCCTTGGGTGGACCTTCCGTAAGTTCGGAGGAAAGCTGCTCATAAAACCGAGTAAGAAGAACCAAAAAGCGTTCTACTCAAAGGTTCGGGAAGTCATCGCTGCGTCGCTATCCGTACCTACGGACGTTTTACTGATGCGCTTGAACCCAATCCTTCGGGGATGGGCCAAGTACCACGAGGGAGTCGTAGCTAAAGCGACCTTCAGCAAAATGGATGCCATGATCTATTGGCGCCTAATGCGCTGGGGCCTTCGCCGGCACCCGCGGAAGAGTCGGGAATGGGTTTACGCCCACTACTGGCACACGCTTGGTACGCGTCGAGAGTTCCTGGCGAAGTCAACGAACCACCGGAACGAAAGGGTCTTGCTACGTCTTTACCGCCTTGCCGATACGAAGATCGTGCGGCACGTCAAGGTGAAGGGCGAGTACAACCCTTACGACCCCGCATGGGAAGTCTACGGCGAGGAACTACAGGTGAAACGGACGTCGCAAGGCATCCAAGACACTCAGCGAACCAAGCTTTACATCGACCAAAGTGGTAAATGCGCGCACTGCTCGCAATTGATAGAAGTAGATACGGAAGGTTGGCACGATCACCACATAGTGCCTAGAGCCCTAGGAGGGAGCGACGCTCTCTCCAATCGGGTTCTGCTCCATCCTATCTGCCATCGGCGGATTCACGCCCTAGGTTTGGAGGTTGCCAAGCCGGTCGCAGCATGAGCGACTTTAAACCTGCTAAACGGGTGAGGGCTATGCGACCCTTTGACCCCGCGTAGCGGGTGGGTTGTGCGTGAGCCGTATGCGGGGAAACTCGCACGTACGGTTCTTCGGGGGGGATATCATCGCAAGATGGCATCCCTACCCTCCATTCTAGCGAGTGCCTCCTGGCTTCCCGTGACCCTGACCGTGGCGGCCGCAGCGGCTTACGTCGTGCCCGCGGCGGCGGTACGCCGCGTGGCGCCGCAGGCCCTGCGCCGCGTCATGGCACTGGCCTGGCTGCTGCATGGCCTGCTGCTGGCCGGCAGCCTGCTCGGCGACACGCCACGCTTCGGTTTTGCGCCCGCGCTGTCCGTCACCGCCTGGCTGGTGACGGCGGTCTATGCGGTGGAAAGCCATCTCTACCCCCAGCTGCAGACGCGCTGGGCCTTTTCGGCACTCGGCGCCGTGACGGTGGTGCTGGCGCTGATGTTTCCCGGCCAGCCGCTGCACCCGACGGCTTCGCCCTGGCTGCCGCTGCACTGGGCCTTGGGCATTGCCTCCTACGGCCTGTTTGCCGCCGCCGCCGCCCACGCCTGGCTGATGAACCGCACTGAAGAGCGCATCCGCCTGGCGGCCGACCCGCACAGCGGGCTGCCCTTGCTCACGATCGAGCGGCTCACCTTCCGCTTCGGCGGCGCCGGCTTCGTCCTGCTGTCGGCCACGCTATTGGTGGGTGTGCTGTTTGGCGAATCGCTGTATGGCGCCGCCGGGGCCCGCTGGAAGTGGGACCACAAGACCATCTTCTCCATCCTGTCCTGGCTGACCTTTGCCATCCTGCTGATCGGTCGGGCACGCTTCGGCTGGCGTGGCCGCCGGGCGGCGCGCATCCTGTACATCGGCTCGGGGCTGCTGCTGCTGGCCTATGTGGGCTCGCGGTTCGTGATCGAAGTCATCCTCGAGCGCAGCGCATGAAGTTCCTGCTGTTGCTCGTCGTCGCGCTGGTGGCTGTCTGGGCCTGGCGCTCCAACCGGCCGATCCCGGATAAGCGCACCCGCCAACCGACCACGCCGCCCCAGCCGCAGGACATGGTGCGTTGTGCTCTGTGCGGCGTCCACCTGCCCCAAGGCGACGCCGTCGCCGGACGTGACGGCCTGTACTGCAGCGTCGAACACCAGCAACGCGCGGAGTCCTGAATGCAGGCCGGCGACGAGGTGCATTCCTGGTTCGGCCCCTCGCTGCTGGAGACCAGCCCGGAGCCGCCGACGCCCACACCCACGCAAGCGGAGCGACTGTGGCGCGGCTTCATGACGGCGCGCGTCACACTCGGCCTGGTACTGCTGCTGCTGCATGGCGTGTTGTACGCGCTGGGCCAGGTCGGGACTGCCTGGCTGCTGGCGGTCTGCACCGGTTATTTCGCCAGTGCCCTGGTGGCGCGCCTCAGTGCTCGTCCGCACCGGCTGGGGCGCACCTTCGATCTGCAGTGGGTGGCCGTCATCGGCATCGACGTGCTGGTGTTTGCCGCCCTGCAGTTCCTGCACGGCAGCAGCATCAACTACACACCCTTGTTCGCCCTGCCCATCCTCCTGGCCTCGGTGCTGGGCTCCCTGCTGCTGGCGCTGGGCACAGCTGCCGGCATCACGCTGATCCTGCTCCTGCACGCCCTCAGGCTGTCGCTGCAGACCCATGGCGATGTCGCGCCGCATTTCATCCAGTCGGCCCTCACGGGCGCAGGCAGCTTTGTCATCGCCCTGCTGTCGCACCAGCTGGCCAGCCGGCTGGCCAGCGAAGAAAAGCGCGCCCGCCGCAGCCGCTCGGCCGCACGCATCCAGCAGCAGGTCAATGACCTGGTGATCGACTCCCTGAGCGATGGAGTGCTGGTGGTCGATGCGCGGGGCACAGTGCATGCCGCCAACCCGGCCGCGCGCCAACTGCTGCAGTCGGACAGCCAGCCCTTGCACAAGCCCCCCTTCTCGCTCGGCAGCGAGCCAGCATGGCAGCCGCTGGCTGACCTGACGCAACAGAGTTTCGCCTTCCGAGGCATCCAGCAGGCCGATATCAACATCCAGCACGCGGGACAGGGACCGCGGCACATGCGGGTGCGCACAAGGCTGACCGCCCCCCGTGGCGCCGGCGGCAAGAGCCTGTGCGTGGTATTCCTGCAGGATCAGCGCGAGATGGAAGCCCGCATGCGCACCGAGAAACTCGCCAGCATGGGCCGCATGTCCGCGGCCGTGGCCCATGAGATCCGCAACCCGCT
>JAYRLJ010000101.1:4927-9541 GCA_041905305.1 Hylemonella sp.
GCCAATGCGCTGCTGGATGAGGATCTGAGCGACCCTCAGCTCAAGCGTCTGACCGGACTGGTGCAGCAGAACGCCCAGCGCCTGGAGCGTATCGTGGAAGACATCCTGGACCTCTCGCGCGTCCACAAACGGGGTCAGTCACCCACGACCGCCCCGGAAACGCTGGCGCTGGACGAAAGTGTGGCTGGCATCTGCCAGGACTGGGTCCAGCAGAACCAGGGGCAACACCGGCTGCATTGGAGCCTGGCCACCGCGCCGCTGCGGGTGGATTTCGCACCTGAACATTTGCGCCGTGTACTGGTCAACCTGCTCGACAATGCGCACCGCTATGCCAGCGGCCAGCCGGATGCGATCCAGGTGGCCACCTCGGTAGCGCCGCGCGGCCAGATCACACTGGCGGTCTGGAGCGACGGCCCCCCGATGGAGCCGTCCGTCGAGCGCCACCTGTTCGAGCCCTTTTTCTCCTCAGAGAGCCGCTCCAGCGGCCTGGGCCTGTACATCTGCCGCGAACTGTGCGAACGACATGGCGCCACCATCGCCTACCAGCGCGCGCAACGCACGGCGCGCGGGCAACGCATGGAAGGCAATGAATTTTTCGTATCCTTGCGCCGGGCACGTCCTGCCGGCGAATCCGCCGGTACCGTCAGCCCGGCCGCGTCCTCATGGCACTGAACACTTCCGCCAATTCCGCGCACATCCTGGTGGTCGACGATGAACCCGACCTGCGCACGCTCTACGAGTTGACCCTGCTGCGCGAGGGCTACCAGGTCGACGTGGCCGAGGATCTGGCAACTGGCTGGCAAGCCCTGCAGCAGCGTCGTTTCGATGTCCTCATCACCGACATGCGCCTGCCCGACGGACTGGGGCTGGAGCTGATCCGGCGCCTGCGTGAGCAGCAGCGCAGCGAACGTTGCGTCGTCATCACGGCCTACGGCTCGGCGGAGAATGCCGTCGAATCGCTCAAGGCCGGTGCCTTCGACTACCTGACCAAGCCCGTCAACCTGCGCCAGTTCCGTGCCGTCATCGCCTCGGCCGTGCAGGACACGCAGGCGGTCCCCGCGGACGCCGCCACCACCCGCACAGGCGCTACACCGTCGGTGTCTGCCGGTTCCCGCCCGGCGGGCGAGCAGGCCCTGCAGCGCCTGGTCGGGGATTCGGCCGCGATGCGGCAGGTGAAAGAACGCATCGCCAAGGTTGCGCGCAGCATGGCACCGGTACTGGTGTGCGGCGAGTCCGGCACCGGCAAGGAGCTGGTCGCTGCCGCCCTGCACGCCAACAGCCACCGTTCCGCGGGAGCGTTCATCGCCGTCAACTGCGGCGCCATCCCGGAAACCCTGCTGGAGGCCGAATTCTTCGGCGTCAAGAAGGGGGCCTACACCGGTGCCACCCAGGACCGTGACGGCTTCTTCCAGGCCGCGCGCGGCGGCACCCTGTTCCTGGATGAGATTGGCGATCTGCCTCTGGCCATGCAGTCCAAGCTGTTGCGCGCCATCCAGGAGCGCTGCGTGCGTCCGGTGGGCGCCACACAGGAAGAACAGGTCGATGTGCGCATTGTCAGCGCCACCCATAAGAACCTGGCCGATGAAGTGCAGGCCGGCCGTTTCCGGCAGGACCTCTACTACCGGCTCAACGTGATCGAGATCGATATTCCGCCCTTGCGCGAACGGCGCGAAGACCTGCCGGCCTTGTGCGACGCGCTGCTGCAACGCATCGCCACCGAGTCCGGCCTGCCGGCCCCCACCCTGTCCGTCGCGGCTCAGGCCCGGCTGGCGCAGCACCCCCTGCGCGGGAATGTGCGGGAACTGGAAAACCTGCTCCACCGCGCCGTCGCCTTGAGCGACGGCCACGAGTTGCAGATCGACCCACCCGCGCAGGCTGCCGAGGCTCCGGTGTTGGTCGCGTCGGACTCGTCAGCGGGCAATACGCCAGCAAGCGCTTCGCCGGACGAACTGCCGGGTGATCTGCAGCGCCACCTCGACCAGCAGGAACGCGAGATCCTGGTCAAGGCCCTGCAGGAAACCGGCTTCAATCGCACAGCAGCAGCAGCGCGGCTGGGCCTGAGCCTGCGCCAGATCCGCTACCGGATTGCACGCCTGAACATCGACATGCCGCAAGACCATGATGCAGCCCCTGACGCCTCCTGAACCGACCGGGGCGGACGCTCTCTGGGACGGCGGCTGGTACCGGTATGCACATCGGCGGGCCTCGCCGAACTTCGGCCCGCGTCCTAGCGGCGCCCTGGTGGACCTGATTGTCATCCACTCCATCAGCCTGCCGCCAGGCGAATATGGTGGTGACGGCGTGCAGCGGCTGTTTACCAACACCCTGGACTGGGCGGCCCATCCCTATTTCCGCAGCATCGAAGGCTTGCAGGTCTCGGCTCATTTCTACATCCGGCGCAATGGGGAGCTCTGGCAATTCGTCAGCTGCGATGCGCGCGCCTGGCACGCCGGCGCTTCACGCTACCGCGACCGCGACAACTGCAACGACGACTCCATCGGCATCGAACTCGAGGGCCTGGAGGGTGGCGTCTTCGAAGAACCGCAGTACGAGACCCTGGCCGGCCTGTGCGCCGCCCTTCCGCAGCGTTACCCCATCCGCCACATCGCCGGTCACGAGCACATCGCGCCCGGCCGCAAAGCGGATCCGGGTGCCGGGTTTGCATGGGCGCGGCTGCAGCGAACGCTGGGATGGCCGACTCAGTATTTTCCCGAAGGCGTTGCATCGGCGCCGCTGCGCTGAAAAAAATTTTCAATCTCCAACGCATCGTTCATCGGCGAAATGCACGCCACTTGTGCATGCGCTACGCGCAGTCTTCATGCGGCCGCGCGAGGAAAAAGCCCTTCCAACGCCCTTGATTGCTGGTCCTATGTGTGCCATGGCTGATCCGGCCACGTCCGCACACGCGCCGCACCAACACAGACAGCACCTTTCACCGCCCTGGTGCCTTACCGTTTTTCACGCTTTTGTCACGGGCAGGCGATGACAGCGCGATACACTACCCGTAGTGGCTTGTATTGCCGCAAGACCCCATATATAGTGTTTCCTGTTCGCACCATCGCCATCGCTGGCGACGCCCGAGAAGACCGGAGACCGGACCTGAATAACCAACAAATCTGCTGACGACGAGGAACAGATGCAAACCGCCCAGAACACATCCCCCACACTCAACACAGGTGTCCTGACCATGCAGGCGCAAGAAAGCTCAGCCGCGCAGCCGCTCAACCACTACCAGATCATTCGTCGCAACGGTGCCGTGGTGCCGTTCGAACCCAACAAGATTGCGGTGGCCATGATGAAGGCCTTCCTGGCCGTGCACGGCACCCAGGGTGCCGCTTCGGCCAGCGTGCGCGAAGTGGTGGACAGCCTGACCCAGGCCGTGGTGCGTGCCCTGATGCGCTCGCGCCCCGGCGGCGGCACGTTCCACATTGAGGATGTGCAGGACCAGGTCGAGCTGGGTTTGATGCGCAGCGGCCACCATGAGATCGCACGCGCCTACGTGCTGTACCGCGAGCGCCGCGCCCAGGAGCGCGCGCGCCAGACGACGCAGGAGGCGCCGAAGGCGCCTGAATTGCACGTGATCGATGGGGGACAGCGTGTGGCGCTGGATGTCGACCGCCTGCAGCGCCTGATCGAGGCCGCCTGCGCCGGGCTGAGCGCCGACGTCAAGCCCGAACCCATCGTCGCCGAGACCATGCGCAACCTCTACGACGGCGTGCCGATCGACGAGGTCTACAAGGCCGCGATCCTGGCGGCCCGCACCCTGATCGAGAAGGATCCGGACTACACCTACGCCACTGCGCGCCTACTGTTCCACACCATCGCCAAGGAAGTTCTGGGGCGCGACGTGCAGCCGGCCGACATGGGCGAAGCCTACGCCGACTATTTCCCCGGCTTCATCAAGAAGGGCGTGGAAAACGAGTTGCTGGACGAGAAGCTGCTGCAGTTCGACCTCAAGCGCCTGGGCGCCGCACTCAAGGCCGAGCGTGACCTGCAGTTTGACTACCTGGGCCTGCAGACCCTGTACGACCGCTACTTCCTGCACGTACGAAAAACCCGCATCGAATTGCCGCAGGCCTTCTTCATGCGCGTCGCCATGGGCTTGGCACTGAACGAGATCGACCGTGAAGCACGCGCCATCGAGTTCTACGAGGTGCTGTCGTCCTTCGACTTCATGTCCTCCACGCCGACGCTGTTCAACAGTGGCACGCTGCGCTCGCAGCTCTCAAGCTGCTACCTGACCACCGTGCCGGATGACCTGGACGGCATCTACGAATCGATCAAGGAAAACGCCCTGCTGTCCAAGTTCGCGGGTGGCCTGGGCAATGACTGGACGCGCGTGCGCGCCCTGGGCAGCCATATCAAGGGCACCAATGGCGAGTCGCAGGGCGTCGTGCCGTTCCTGAAGGTGGTCAACGACACGGCCGTGGCCGTGAACCAGGGCGGCAAACGCAAAGGCGCAGTCTGCACCTACCTGGAAACCTGGCATCTGGACATCGAGGAGTTTCTGGAGCTGCGCAAGAACACCGGTGACGACCGCCGCCGCACGCACGACATGAACACCGCGAACTGGATTCCCGACCTGTTCATGCGCCGCGTGATGGAAAAGGGTGA
>JAYRLJ010000492.1:0-1809 GCA_041905305.1 Hylemonella sp.
GTCGCTTGCGGCGTTTGACCTTGCGTGGCTTGGGCCGCTGCTCCTGGCTTCCCTCGGCACTTCTGCGACGGTTCTTCCAAGCGAGGAAGAGTGCCAATCCGATAATGACTGCGGCACTCGCCAGGCCGCTGATCAGCATGAGCCCCAGTTCGGCGTGCGACAGACTCGAGAGGTTCCTGAACTCGTGCGGCATCGGCTCAGCGCTGCTGCGACGAACTGCGGTTCATCTCGTCATGCTTGACCCGGATGCTGGCGGGCCACTGCGACTTGATCCAGGAGAGCGCGGCCACGATTTCAGCATCGCTCAGGACACCCTCGTACGCAGGCATCGAAGACTCGTAAGACGCCAGATTGGCCGCCTTGGCAACGCCGAACTTCGTGATGCGCACGAGCGTCTCGTCGGGATGGTGCCACGTGTGCCCGGACGCATCGTGCGGCGGTGCCGGCAGGCGGCCTTGCGCGTCTCTCTGGCGCCAATCGGGCTGGCCCTCGAGCTTCGCCCCATGACAGGCTGCACAGTGCGTCGCGTAGACCTGCCGGCCCAACGCCGTCACCTGCACATCGTCAGGTTTGAGCAGCCCGGTGTCCGCCGGCTTAGGCGCCAGGCTCGAGATGGCAACGACCAGGACCACCGCGCCGATCGCCGCAGCAGCCAGCAGCAACTGGCTTCGTCTCATGGGCTCTTCCTGACCTGATTCACATCCGCGCATCCGAATGCAAGAGATCGCCGGCCTGCGTTCGGACCATCCGCCAGCTTGCCAAGGCCAGCCACATCCCGATGCCTGCGGATGCCAGGCACGGGAGCCATTCGAGGTCGGGCCGCCATGTCTCGAACGTCAGCGCGAGGCCTCCGGCGACGAAGGCCCAGAAGCGCGTTTCGGCCCAACGGGCCTGCCAGTCCACCTGGACAAGCACCAGTAGGGCGGCAGCGGCGGCCACCAACGCGAGCGTGGCGCGCGCGTGCTGATGCCCCATCTCCCAGTAGCCCGCCAAACCGGCCGCGATCACGGCGAGCAGCGCCACAGCAGCCAGCAGCCCGAGCAGACCTGCGAAGAGACAGCGCACGCCGGCACGCCATGCGTCCCATGGCGCGCCGTCGTCCATGCGCCAGAGGAAGAGTCGATGCCCCACGGCCGCGGCGGCCGCGAGCAACACGCACTCATGCCAAGCCAGACCCGCGGCGCTCAGCGTGGCAACGACTCCGACGCTGAGCGCCCTGGCGGCCGAGGAGCGCATCGCAACGCCTCGCAGTCTCAGCGAACCACCTTGAGGTCCGTGACAGTGAACTTGCCCGCCTCGTTGACGGCCTTGAACTTCACCTTGTCACCGGCCTTGACTTGGCCGAGCATGGCCTTGTCGCGCACGTTGAACACCATGGTCATGGCCGGCATCTCGAGGCTCTTGATGTCGCCATGCTTCAAGGTGATCTTGGCCGCGTCGATGTCGACCTTTCGGACTTCCGCATCGGTCATCTCGTCGGTCGCTGCCGCAGGGCTGCTCGCGGCATGGTGACCCGCGTGCTCGTCGGCCTTCTGCTGTGCCCAGACGGGTGTGCTCAGGGCGATGGAAGCCACCAGGGCGGGGAGTGCAAGCTTCATGACGATCCTTTCATGGGTCAACGATAAGAACTGAAGACGCGCGTGCTGCCGTCCTTAGCGACAAGCAGCACGTCGAAGGGATCCCGTTGGTCGCCGTAGTCCGGGCCGTCCATGCCGGGAGAACCGACGGGCATGCCTGGCACCGCCAAGCCCACGGCGTCGGGCGCCTCCTTGATCAGGCGCAGCACATCGGCCGCGGGCACATGACCTT
>JAYRLJ010000493.1:0-1794 GCA_041905305.1 Hylemonella sp.
TGCTGCGTGTGCAAGGTCTTGCTTCGAGTAAGCTTCTTGACACCCAAGCGCCCGAAAGTCCGGCCAACCGTCGCATCAGCATCATCGTGATGAACCGGGACGCCGAGGACGCCGTGCTGAAGAACCTGAGCGATGAGGAAGAGGTGAGCGAGCCTGCCCCTGCCGCATCGCCCCCCGCCTGAGAGAAGAGAAGGATTGGCCCATGAGCACCGACATGCGGTTTTTGATCGTTGACGATTTCTCCACCATGCGCCGCATCGTGCGCGGACTGTTGAAGGAAATCGGCTACACGAATGCCGAAGAAGCCGAAGACGGCGCCGAAGCCCTGAACATGCTGCGCGCGTCGAAGTTCGATTTCGTGGTCAGCGACATCAACATGCCCAATATGACGGGTTTCGAGCTGCTGAAGGCGATCAAGGAAGACGCCAACCTCAAACACCTGCCGGTGCTGATGGTGACCGCCGAGGCGCGCAAGGAAGACATCGTGCTGGCCGCCCAGACCGGTGCGGCGGGCTACATCGTCAAGCCTTTCACCAAGGCCACCCTCGAAGAGAAGGTGCAGAAGATCATCCAGAAGATGGCTGCGGCATAACCCCGGAGGTCGGCATCATGCAGATGGAAGAACTCGCAAAGCTGGCTCAGGGTCAAGCGCTCACCGTCGACCCGGCGGTGTTCCAGCAGCTCGGCACGATCACCCGCTTGCTGCACGACACCATGGAGCAGCTGGGCGTGATGCCGAAGCTCCAGGTGGCCACCGATGGCCTGCCCGATGCACGCAGCCGCCTGACCTACATCGCCGACAAGACTGCGGCGGCCGCCAACAAGGTGCTGAACTCGGTTGACCAAGCCAAGGCCGACCACGAGGCCATCGCCAACGCCACGCGCGAGTTGGCCAGCAAGCTGACGGCCGACCCGGTGCGCGCCGTGGCCAGCGGTGCGGTGATGAATTTCGTCAGCGACATCGAGGCTCGCACGGCCAATATCGATCAGCATCTGACCGACATCATGATGGCGCAGGACTTCCACGACCTGACGGGCCAGGTGGTGAAAAAGGTCGTGCAGCTCACCAGCGACCTGGAAGACAGCCTGGTCAAGCTGCTGGTGCAGGTGGTGCCGCCGGAGCAGCGCGACAAGGTCAGCCAGGAGGTGCTGCAAGGCCCCGTAGTCAACCCCGAAGGCCGCACCGATGTGGTGGCCAACCAGGGCGAAGTGGACGATCTGCTGGCCTCGCTGGGCTTCTGATCGGCCTCCGTTCCTGAAAGCGGCGTGCGCCTGAGGGTGCGCGCCGCTTTTTCTTTGGAGCTCTGAATAGGCGGGTGATCGCCCCGCTTCTCGGGCTCAAGTGCGCGAGGGCGACTCAGAACAATGCCGGCACAGGCCGAATTTGATCGCTGCCTGTGCCCCGCATGGCCGACAAAGACGCCCAAGACCACAACTTACCCGCCTCGCAGCGCAAGATCCGCAAAGCGCGCGAAGAGGGCCAGCTGCCTCGCTCGCGTGACCTCGCGCACGCGCTGGTGCTGGCGGCCATGGTCCTGCTGGCGTGGTTCTGGCTGCCGCAGGCGCTGCAGGATTGCCAGCGCCTGCTGGCCGATGGCCTGCGCTTCAATGCCCAGAGCCTGAGCCACCCTGGCGCGATGCAGCACAGCCTGGCCGATCTGGGCGGTCGGCTGGTGCAGGCCCTGTTGATGATCGGCGCCGTGCTGGGCGGCGCGGCGGTGGCCTCTCAACTGGCCCTGGGGGGCTGGAACTTCACCTTGAAGGCCCTGGGGCCGCGTTGGAATCTGCTCGACC
>JAYRLJ010000102.1:0-9355 GCA_041905305.1 Hylemonella sp.
GGGCGGCATGCCCTGGGGCAACGGGGGCTGGTAGGGTTTCTGCATCACGTCGCCTTTGCAGGGCAACGATCAGCTCCACGCCAAACAGGAGCGCAAACGCCCGGTTGGCTTCGGGCCCCTGCCCTTCGGGCGCCCGGTGGGTAATGCGGCGGTCGGGCTTAGTCATCCACCAACCCCTCCAGGCGCTGGACGAAATCCAGCACCGCATTGATGAGGTCGAACGCCTCGGCCCGCACAGCCTGGTAGTCATCGCGGGAGAAGCGCGTGTCGGCATAGCCGTTGCGCAGCGCCTGCGCCATCTGGCCCTTCTCGCTGCTCACCCGCAGCAGCAGTTCCAGCACGGCCTCGTCGCTCACTGGGCCGGGGCGCAGGTCGATGGTTGCCCGGTCAAACAGGCGGTTCAGGCTCTCCAGCACACGCATGTCACCCGTGCGCCGCGTCACGGCAATCAGGTCGCGCAGCGTGGGCTGGTGGTGGCTGTCGACATCGGCATCTGCCTTGTTCCACAGCGTGCCGGGGCGCATGCCCTCCTGCTCCGCCAGCTCGGGCACGCCGTAGGCGGTCACCACCAGGTGGAAGGCCCGGTAGGGGCTCACGGGCACTTCGTGCTTGGGGGTCTTGTGTGCTTTGGGCATATGGACCTCACTTTTTTTGAGGGCGGGGAGCCCGCACGATGGCGCTCATGCAGCACCACCCTTTGCCACAGCAGGGCGGCCAAACCGCCGCTTCAACGAGTCCACCACCACATAGGTGCGCGAACGCTCATCACGGCTCGCCGTGTGATCCACCTTCTTCAGCAAGTCCTCCGGGATGCGAACCATCACCGGCACCGTCTTTTCCTTCGCCTTAGCCATCTCATTCCTTCCTGAAATGATCGAATGATCTCATTTCATGATCGAATGATTGCACAGAGAACACAAAGATGTCAACCAGTTACACGGTGAAAGCGCCATTGCATGAAAATCGCGCCATGGCCACGACCACCAATAACGACGCAACATTGCTGCTTCGCCTACCAAGCGAACTGAAGGCAGAGTTGGCGCGGGCCGCTGCCATTCACGGTCAAAAGCTGAACTCGGAAGTGATAGAGCGCCTGAACAAAAGCTGTCACGCGCCGGCAATGCTCTACAGCGCCAGTCCCAGGAAAAGCGCGGATGTGCTCGCCAACGACAATGGCCCAGCTGTCGTCATGTCAGACGCCGACCGGGCCATGCTTGATGTCTTCAGAAAATTGCCGCCAGAAAAGCAGCTCGCGCTGCTGAGCCTATTTCGATGAAAAGGAGTTTCGCCACCATGCCCACCCCCCTGCGCACCCACATCACCGCCATCGCAACAGCAGCAGCCCTCATTGGCTGCGGCTCAGTCCCCACGGGCGAAGTCATCCAGGCGGCAGGTGCACAGCCCACCAAGGAACAAGCAGAAAGCGCCATCCGCTCACACCTGCGCCGCACACTGCGCGACCCCGACAGCCTGCGCGACTTCGCCATGTTGTCCGGCCCCACGCTCACCAACGGCACCACCGCAGGCGGAAACTACGAGCAGGTCTGGCTGGTCTGCGTGGAATACAACGCCAAGAACGCCTACGGCGGCTATACCGGCATCACAACCGAAAGCTACCCGCTGCGCTTTTCGGGCAACACCCTGTCAATCATCTCGCGCATCAACTGGGTGGGGCAGGACAAACACTGCTGACAGAAAGAAGCGCCGACTGGACTGGTTGCCGCATCACTGCGCTGCAGGTTTATGGCGCCCGTCCTCGATGTCGAGGATCTTGTTGAGCTGGTCGCTCACCTCTGCGTAGCTGGCGCGGCAGAGGGCGATGTGCTCTGCGGTGTCGCGCTCGCTGGCACCACGTCCGGCAGCGGCTGCGGGCGCACCCGCAGGTTGGCCGGCAGGGGCTCGCACCCCGAGACCACTGGCCCCGATGTTGTTGAGCATGCGGACAGTGCCAGCGTCAAGGCACTGGCGATCAGACAAGAGAGCGATTTGCGCACGGGCGTCTCCCAGTTTCGTGTTGAGCGTGGCCACGGTGCGCGCGTGCGCGCCTGCGGCCTGGTCGTTGAAGCGGCGCTGCTGCCGCGCGTCGGACTCGCGGGCCTGGTGCTCGGCTTCGCGCTGGGCGGCGGTGTTGGCTGTCCACCGCCACTCCTGCACCTGCCAGGTGCCCCAGGCCGCGCCGCCAGCGCCCACCAGCAGGGCAAGGACGTAGGCCCACATGGCGCGTCAGGCCTTGAAGGCGCCGGTCTTGTTGAACAGGCCCACCAGCACGCCGATGACGGGCTGGATCTGCGGCCACAGGCCCTTGTAGCCTGCGTCCACGGCTTCGATGATTCCGCGCACGGCGGCGAGTTTGGCCTCGCCCTGGCCCTGGCCGGGGATGGCTTCCTCGATGGCCTTAATCGCGGCGATCAGGGCGGGGAGCAGTTGCACGATGGTGATGATGGCTTGCATGGCGTGGGTCCTTTCAGGGTTGGATGCCCAGGGCGGTGCCCTTGGCGGTGATGGTGATGACGCGGTTGGCCGGCTTCTCGGGCGTGCGGGTGCTGACGTGCACCCAGGCCTTGCCGCCGATGTGCTCATAGATGAGCTGGCCTATGCCCAGCAAGTCCACCAGCGGGGCGAGCGAGCGGGCGATCTGCTCGGGCGTGCCGAAGCCCGGCGCCACGAAGTCGGCCGCGTGGCCCTGGGTGTGGTCGCTGGTGGTCACACCGCCCACGGCGCGGTTCACGGCCTGGCTGCGGTAGCCGCTGGTGACGATGACCGGCACGCCCAGCGTGGTGCGGATGCGCTCCAGCATTTCGGCGGTGCGCACCAGGCGCGGCACCAGTTCGGGCGGCGGGGTGTTGTCCAGGCCCAGGCTGCGGGCCTTGCTGCTGGCTGTGAGTTCGGCCAGGGTGAAGTGCTGAGTGAGGTTCATGCGGCCCTCCGGTGGCGTTTGTCGGTACGGCGCCGCCCCATGCGGGGGCCGCGCCACTTCTTGACCACGGTGCCCAGCGCGAACAGGGCCGCGCCCAGGGTGGTGGTGATGTGGGCGTTGATGCGGTCGTAGCCGCTGGCCAGGGCGGCCAGCTCGGCCACGGCGCCCAGGCAGGCCACGGCCATGCCGATGCGCTGCAGCAGCGTGTCTTCATACCGGGGGTGCAGCACCCCCAGCGCGCACACAAGCGCAACGGTGAGCAGCGCCAGGATGTAGAGCGCGGCCATGGCGTCACCCTCCCCCGCCGATGCGGCGCCGGATGGCGTCCCATGTGTCGGCAGCGATGCGGGGCGCGTCCACGGCGTGGATGGCCTCGTACACCTTGGCGATGATGGCCATGCCAAACAGCCCGATCAGGAAGCCCACGAGGCCCTCGGCGTTTTGCATGCCCATCCACAGCGCGGCGGGGCTGGTGGCGTAGTAGCTGACCACCGCGCCGCCCACGGCCATGCTGCCGCGCTCCAGGGCGCTGCCTTGCACAAAGCGCAGGCTGACGAAGGCGCCGGCCACGCCAGCGATGATCTTGCTCAGGCTCGGGTCCAGCGTGGGGGGTGCATCAGCCATGGCCAGCCCTCCCCGCCACTGCTGCGCGCAGGGCGCAGGGGTCAAAGCGCCAGGCGTCTGGCAAGCCCAGCATTTCGGCGCAGGCCTCGCTGCACATCACGCGGCTGCGCTTGTGGGGCACCACCCAGGCCAGGAAGCCCAGGATGAGCTGCCAGTCGTACAGCCTGCCCTGGTTGTCCCGCGCCCAGCGGGCGGCGCGCTGAGGGCAGGCAGGCGTGGAATCCAGCGTCCACTTGTCGCCCAGGGCAATGCGCTTGAAGCGCACGCCGCCGCGCTTGCCGGGCCTGCGCGCGCTCCAGGGCGGGATGTGCTCCAGGCCGGTGCTGCTGACGCACCACAGGGCGCCGCTGGCGTCAGGCGCACAGGTGCCGTCGGGCATGAGGTGATCCACCCCGTCGCCGGGCTCGAACACCACCTCACTGTGGCTGTAGCGCCCGCGCAGGCGCAGGCGGATCAGCACGTTGCCCAGCCCCATGAGGCCCGCTCGTGTGCCGTGGTAGCTGGCGAGCTTCATTGCACCGGCCTCCCCACCGCTTCCACGCCAGCCAGGATTTCCGACGCCACGGTCTGGGCGGCGGCGTCGGTCTCGGCGCGCAGAACCTCGTACTTGCGCATGCGCAGGGCCGACAGCTCGCCCTGGGCGGTGCGCAGGTTCACGGCCTGCTGCAAGATCAAGTCCGTGGCGGCCTGGGCGGGCATGCCCGCTGGCGTGGCGAACTCGGCCACGCGCGGCGGCACGGGGCCGGTATAGCCTGCATCCTTGTACTCCTTGGCCTGGGCCTCGCGCTCGGTGTATTCGAGCTGGAAGCGCGTGAATCGACCATAAATAGAGGCCACGGCTTCGTCAATTTGTGCGGCGGCAGCGTGCCGGTCGAACGGCGGACCGGGCGGCGGCGTCAGTGTCTCGCCGTCCCACAGCCATCCGATAGAGCCGCCGTGCAAATCGGCGTCGATCAGCGTGACGCCGGGAAGGCTGTCAAGGCTGCTGACCGCAATAGTGTTGGCGACTGCGCCGCCCTCGATGATGTGAGCGCGCATCAGATGACCTCCACGATTGTGATTTTTCCGTCAGCGCCGTCGCCGCCTTTGCCTGCGGGGCTGCCGTTGATGTTGCCCGCACCGCCGTCGCCGCCGTCGCCGGGGTTGACGCCGTTGGCGCCTGCCGTGCCCGCTGCCACAGCCGCGCCGCTGCGCCCGCCGCGCTGACCACCGAGCAGGGCCTGAATGCCGGTTGCACCGGAGTCGCTGCCTGCACGGCCTGCAGGGCCTGCCCATTCCGTCGCCACGGTGTCGCCTGGGGATGTGCCGAGTTGTCCTGACGCGGGGTAGGCACCGGGTGAAGTGCCGGTGTATGCGATCCCCTTTCCACCACCGCGTGGGCCGTCGCCGTGCAAAAAATTGGCGCCGCCGTTGCCGCTGTGCGTCCCACCAGCAACCGACCGGAGCGTTCCGATGCTTGATGCGCCGCCAGACGTCCCCGCCCCGATGGTCTTGTTTGCGTGGGAGTTATCTACCGATGCAGCAGCACCACCCGTGCCTTTCGCGCCCACAGTGCACGTCACAGACGCCCCCACAGTGACCTCGGCAAGTGCAATGCTGGTTTTCCAGCGCTCGCCTGCCCCACCGCCGCCGCCGTCGTAGCGCGTTGCTGCACGCGCGCCGCCACCGCCGCCAGCACCGCCAGCGATCAGGTCGGCATCCCACTGCTGCACGCCCGGCGCCCAGACGTAGCTGCCCGTGGTCGTGAAGGTCTTGGTGCCACCAACAAGTGGAATGGAATAGAGCGCGGCGCCGTCGCACAGCACGAGCCGGACGGCGCCGGGGTACAGCACGAAGCCAGCAATGCCGTCAATCGTTTCCGTGCTGTTCGGGTCGAGCGTAATGTCTCCCGCGCCGTTGTTGCGCACGTAGCACCACCAGCCATTACCCATCGTGGCGGCGGCATCAATGGCAAGCGTCCATGTGCCGCTGCAGTCGATCAGCGCGCCTTTGTCGGCGCCCACCAGCGTGTAGGCGCTGGTCTTTGCTGTGCGCTCAATACCGGGAGGCAGTGCGCCCGCCCACTCGACGCCCGTTTCGTCACTTTTGACGCGCAGGTTTTTCAGCGCCTGCCCCGCCAGCGCGGGAAGCCCTGCCGCAGCACCCGCGAGCGCGGCGTAGGTCTGCGACATATCGCGGGCGTCTTCCGCCTGCGTCTTTGCGGTCACGGCTGCGCCTCGGGCGTTGTCTGCCGCCGTGGCGTGGCCGCTAGCGTAGCCCGCCTGCGTGGCGGCAAGGCCGGCCTGCGTCGTTGCCAGACCGACCTGCGCAGCCGCGTCTAGTACCGCTTGCTCTGCATCCCCGACAGCCGCATTGGCATCGTTCACGGCGGTGTTGAATTCCGGCGCGGCAGTCTGCATCCATTGTGTGAACGCAAGCGCCTCGGCTGCGAAGTTGGTTCCAAGCGGGTTCGGCGCCGCTGGTGGGGTTGGGATGGCCATCAGATGAGCCCTTTCACGTCAATTGATGCGTAGGAATATGAATACAGCGCCAGATCGAGCGAGTAGCTGACCAGGCCATAGACAACGGTGGAGTCAAAACGCGGCTGCCCGGAGAGCACCAGCACGGGAGTGCTGGCGATCTGATCGAGGCGCCGCGCAATGCGGTCGAATGCCCTGTTTTCCAGCAGCGTTTGCGTGCTGACCTTGCGGGCGTAGCCGCGCCGCCTGATGGTGGCCGCGCCGAAGGTGTCGAACGTGACGGTGCTGTAGTCCGTGCCGGATCGCTTGAGGCCCAGCAGCTCGCCGCCCGCGTCAAACGGCACGCCTGGAACGCACATGCCGCACTGCACAGTGGCGCCAGGCGCGGACAGGGTGAGCGTGACGCTCTGCCCCGGAACGCTCGGCAGGCCATCAAATATTGCTTCGGTGCGGAATTCCGGCTCGCTGAAAAAATAGCTGGCCCAGTCCGTGATGAGGCTGGTGTCCCACAGGCTCACGGTCTTGTTGTAGACCTCCGTGGTGCAGTGCACAGACACGCACTGCGCCGTCTTGGCCCGCACGTTGAGCAGGGCCACGGTGGGCGCGCCAATGGGAGTGATCGTCACGGCAAGGCTTTCTGCCCGCGTCGTCACCGTGCCCACCTCGCCGTCGAACATGGCCCATTGGTTGGACGGCCCCGCATCAGACCACCACGCCTCTGACCCCGCAGCGCCTGGGGTGTGCCCGGTGTTGCTGTCCTGCAGACTGAGCCACGTTTTGAGGTTGTAGGTGACCTGCGCACCGTTGGCGTAGGTGGTGCCTGCCGCGTAGTCTGCATGGGCGTTGGCAGCGTTGGTTGTCACCATGCCGCTGGTGACGGCGATGGGGCGAACGATGTTCATGGGGCTTCCTCCGCCATCACGATTTGCTGCTCGATGCCCCGGCTGGTGTCGGAGGTGTTCTTTGCTATCTGCGCCAGTGCCGCCAGCAGGTTTTTCTCAAGGTCTTCCACGCGCTTGTTGAGCTTGGCGTTCATGTCCTTGAGTTCATTCACCATTTCGCTACCCTGCGCGTTTGCCAGGGTGTTGACGCCGATGGCCTCCAGCTGGCGCGCATCGCCGTACACGCTGCCAAACGCCGCGTTGTATTCGGCTTGGGTGCTGTAGAGGTCTTTGTCCAGCAGCGTGTTTGCCAATTGCTGGTATTTGCCGATGGCCTCGTTGTCGCCCGTGGCCGCGCCTGCAAAAGCCTGCGCGTACTGGCGCTGCATTTCTGCCAGCGTGGCCCCTGCGGTCAGCGTGGTGCGCTGCTCATCAATCAACAACCCATCCGCAAACCCGCTCATGGCGTCGCGCAGGCGCGTCATGCTGTCGATCAGCGTGCGCGTTTCCTCCGGGACGCCTTCGAACATGTCGAGCGCCACATCGAACAGGGCCTTGTATTGCGCATCGGTCACGTTGCCCTTCGCCAGCGCGTCGCTGATGCGAATGAAGGCGCGCTCGAACCCTTCTGCGTTGTATTGGCCCACGCCGTCTAGCAGCAGGGACGCATCGCGGATGCCTTGGGCCGTCAGTTCGGCGAACGCGGGGCTTTGGGCCAGCTTCGCGGCTGCTGCGGCTGCGTCTGCCGTGGTCATGGCGGCGGAGGCAATGCCAGCGGCCTCGGCGATGAGCTGAGCGCGGCTGATGTCTTGCTTGACTCCAGCGAGGGAGAGCATGTCTCCCCCCGCGGCGCCTGCGCCGCCGAACCCTTGCAAGGTTGCGGCAGCCGATTCAGCGAAGGCGTACTGCGCGCTGTTGAGCCTGCCGATGGCTGCAGTGGTCTGCGCGATCGGCTCCTGCGCCTCGGCTGCCGCTTTTGCGAACTCTGCGGTCAACTCCGACAGGCTACCGAAGTAATGCCGGATGCTGTTCAGCCCGGTATTTCCGAGCGCGTAAGAGGCGCCTTGCACAGCAGCAACAAGGTCTTCCAGCGTGCCGACAGACTCTGCCGCACCAGGCATGGCTTCGTTCAGCGCCATGACAGATCGCTCGAAAACGTCCGCAGTGATGGCGCCGCTGCTCATGGCGCCCTTCAGGTTGTCGAGCGCCTTGCCGTACTCGACTGACATGCCTCCGATGCGGTACAGGCCGGTGTCGCGGTCAAAGCTGGAACGTCCAGCGTCTGCCGCTGACGCGCGGGCCGCAGCGATAGACGCCAGTCCCGGCCCAGCCGACGTGAACCGGGCGCGCACATCCGCCATAGCGGCGTAGAGCGCGGCGCCAGATACCGCATCGCGCACGGCGAAGCCCAGGTCGCCGCTGGCATCCACAATCGCCTGCTGGATTGCGAGCTTTACAGCCCCTGTCACAGGGTCGTACTCGCTCATCATCTGCTCTACCGAGTAGCCCTGCAGAACGCCCTTGACGTTCTGGATGCGCAGCGCATTGGCGCTGGCCTCGTCGCCAAGCTGCTGACGCATGCGGGCCTGCATCAATCCGTATTGGTAGTTGTAGCCTGCTGCTGTGGTGCCTTCTTCCCAGCGCGGCAGTTCGTACTTGCCGTTCATGTATTTGCCGCTTGGGTCGGCAAAGGCGCGCTCGGTCACTGCAGCCAGCAGGCCAGCAGCGTCCCCTGCCTTGAGCAGGCTGTCGCGCAGGACATTGAATTGCTCCGCGCCGTCTGCATAGTCCTGAATCTGCTTTTGCAGAGCTTCGGCGGCCTGCTTTTCCCGAGCGCGCTGGGCGGCCAGGCGGTCTGCTCGCTCTGCGGCCTGCTCCGACTGTACCGCTGCAGTGACGCTGGCGAATGCGCCAGCTACGCCGAGCAGCGCAGCGACGGCCTTGGTGCCGGACTCACCCAGGGCCATTTGAGCCTCGACCAGCGCGCGGAACTCCTGGCGCGTGGCAGGCATTTGCAGGCCCACATCGGCCAGCGCGGCGGTGATGTCGCGCGTGACGTTGGCGGCTTTTTCCGCCTCGCTGTAGAAGTTGTCGTAGTAGGTGCTTGCCGAGTTGACAAGCCCATCCACGCCCCCGGCTGCTTTGACGAGCGCGTCAATGGCCGCGTTGGTGTAGTCGGCAAAACCTACAAGGTTCTTGCCCATCTGCTCCAACGCTACCTGTGCAGCATTGATCTGGTCGAGGGTAGTGCCCAGGTTTTCGATGCTGGGGGATTCGCCCAGGGCGTCGAGCATGTCGCCCGCCCAGCCGGGCAAGTCCATCTTGTCCAGGGCCTCGCGCATGCTCTGCGCCACGGCGGTCTGGTATTCCTGCAGGCCCGCTTCGCCGTCCGAAAACTCCCTGGGTGCCCACCTACTGGTCTGAGTGTCGCGCCAGTCCAAAATGGTCTCGCCGTTGCGCCGGATGGCGAGTTG
>JAYRLJ010000494.1:0-1784 GCA_041905305.1 Hylemonella sp.
CGCTTGTGCTGGGCATTGTCGGCCCAGAACAGCACCTGCTTGATGTTGCTGTGTTTTTCCTGCGGCGTGGCGATCTGCACCTTGTGCACACCCGAACCGTTGTCATGCATGACGCGCATGGCCAGTTGCTGGATGCGCGGCGCGAACGTGGCGCTGAACATCATGGTCTGACGGCGCTGGGCGGTCAGCTGGTTGATCTCGGCGAGGTCGTCGGCAAAGCCGAGGTCCAGCATGCGGTCGGCTTCGTCCACCACCAGGAACTGCACCTGGTCGAGCTTGATCTGCATCGAGCGCTGCAGGTCCAGCAGGCGGCCGGGCGTGGCCACCACCAAGTTGGCATTCTGCAGCTTGGCAATCTGGATCTGGTAGGGCATGCCGCCCACCACGTTGGCAATGCGGATGCCACGGCAGTGCTTGACCAGCTCGATGGCGTCATGCGCCACCTGCTGGGCCAGTTCGCGCGTGGGGCACAGCACCAGGGCGCCGGGCACGGCGGCCTTGAAGTTGCGCGGGTTCGTGGGGTCCTTACGCTTGGCGCGCTTGGGCGTGGGTTCGCCCTTGGCAGCGGCCTCGGCGCAGGCGCGCTCGTAGTCGGCGCGCTCCTTGGCGTCGGCCTCGGCCTGCTGGCGAATCAGCGTGTGCAGCACCGGCAGCAGGAAGGCTGCGGTCTTGCCGCTGCCGGTCTGGCTGGAGACCATGAGGTCGTTGTAGCCATGGTGCTCAGGGTCATCGCTGGGCAGCGCCAGCGGAATGGCGCGCTGCTGCACGGCCGTCGGCTGGGTGTAGCCGAGGTCGGCCACCGCACGCACCAGTTCGTCGGCCAAACCCAGCTGCACGAAACCGTTGGGTTCGGCCTGCTCGGTCACCTCGGCGTCGACAGCCACGGCGGCGTCGGTGGAAAGAAGGGTTTCGACAGGCGACAGCTCGCCCGTCGCATCAAATGCGTCAGTCATGAAAAGTACTCACATGCGAACACCGCAGGGACTGCGGGTGCTTCGCGGATGGTTAAAAGACATCAACCATCAAACGAAGCCTGCACCGGGAGCAACCCGGCACCGGGGACGATTCACGAACCGCGTGGGTTCAATGTCCGGTGTATGAAGGGAGATGCACGAAAAAGCGCCGCGTTTCTGCGGCACTGATGAATTATCGCACGATTCAGGGTTTTCACCTAATCGTCAGCGGAAGCCCGGGATCAGCCCAGCTTGAGGAAGTGCTCGCGGTAGTGCGCCAGCTCGTCGATGGACTCGTGCACATCGGCCAGCGCGGTGTGCTTCTGCGCCTTCTTGAAGCTGCTGTAGACCTCGGGCTTCCAGCGGCGTGCCAGCTCCTTAAAGGTGCTGACGTCCACATTGCGGTAGTGGAAGAAGGCTTCCAGCTTGGGCATGTACTTGACGAGGAAGCGCCGGTCCTGGCCGATGCTGTTGCCACACATCGGCGAGCTGCCCTTGGGCACGTACTTCGACAGGAAGGCGATCAGTTCGGCCTCGGCCTCGGCTTCCGTGGTGGTGGAGGCCTTCACTTTGTCGATCAGGCCGCTCTTGCCGTGCGTGCCCTTGTTCCAGGCGTCCATGGCGTTGAGGACGGCATCTTCCTGGTGGATCACCAGCACCGGACCTTCGACCCGGGGCTCGAGGTTGGGGCCGGTGACGATGACGGCAATCTCGATGATGCGCTCGGCCTCCGGGTCGAGGCCGGTCATTTCGCAGTCGAGCCAGACCAGGTTGAGGTCGGATTTGCTGAGTAGGGTGTTCGTGTCTGCCATGGGCCCGATTGTCGCCGAT
>JAYRLJ010000495.1:0-1781 GCA_041905305.1 Hylemonella sp.
GCCAGCCAGCATAGCGGCGCAAGTTCGATGCCGTGCTGTATCGCCTTGATCTCCAGCAGCCGTTCCGTGAGCACGTCGTTCAGGTGGCTGATCAGCGAGGTCAGCTGGCGCGCCTGCACGCCCTGGCTGAGCAGGCTGCGGGCAAAGCGGCGGATGTCCTGCGCCACCAGCTTGAGCGTGTCCACGTCCTGCGCCAGCCGGATGGCGTTGCTCACGTGCTTGAGGCTCAGGCGCTGCATGGCAAACAGGTCGCGTTCGGACACGATGCCTACCACCACACCCTCGCGCGTGATCGGAACATGCCGGATGGTGAGCCGGCTCATCATCAGGGCCGCGTCCTCGGCGGTGTGCTCGTGCGTGAGGGTATGCACCGGATGCACCATCACCTCGCGGATGGGCGTCTCCAGCGGCACCGACTGCAGCGTCACCCGCCCCAGAATGTCGTCGCGCGAAAGGATGCCCAGCGCCTCGCCCCGCTCCCCGGTGATCAGCATGGAGCCGACGCGGCGCTGGTGCATCTCGGTCAGCGCATCGCGCAAGGGCGTGTCAGGCCGACAAGTCACCGGGGTCCGACGCGCCAGCTCGCCCAGCGGTGTCTCCAACGATTGCTCGGCCAGCGTCTGGGACGAATAGGCCACCTGCAGCGCCTGGCGTGACAGGTCGAGGAACTTGAGCACCCGCCGGTTCAGGAAGTCGGCAAACGCCACGCTGTGCTGCGCCAGCGTCTGCATGTGCTGGGTCGGCAAGGCCAGCACAAAGGTGTCGGCCGTGGCTTCGTAGGTCGCCGTCACGGCGCGGCCGGCCATGGCGGCGCTGATGGGAAACAGGTCACCGGCCTCGTACTGGAAGGCGCCGCCCGACAGATCGGCCAGGCCGCGCTTGCCGCTGACCGCCCCTTGGCGGATGTAGAGCAGATGCGTCACCACACCGCTGTCGGGTTGCACGAGGGTCTCGCCCGGTGCGAAGTACTGCTGCTGCACATGGGTGAGAAAGAAATCGAGATCGGCCACGGCCATCTGCGAAAACGGCGTGTAACGCGCCAGCTCCTGCCGCAGATTGGCCAGCAGGCTGCCGGACGGCGTGGAGGCCAGCAGCGTGGTGCCAGGGTGGGGGGCAACTTGCGTCATGGGATGGCTCCTGCCATGCATATGGTGAATTGAACCAAGCTTATCGCACCAAGCCAATTAAAAAGCCCGGCCATCTGCATGGCCGGGCTCGTACAACTGACCCCGATCAGGTCGGAATCAGAGTGGGCAACGCATCAGCTGGTCTTGAGGTTCGGGTAGCGAACGTACTCGACCAGTTCCTGGATCTTCTTGCTCGGCGCAGGCGTCACCAGGCTGACCAGGATGATGGTGGCAATGCCAACCGGTACGCCGAACAGACCGGCCGAGATCGGCTGGATGTCCCACCACAGTTGCACCGGCGAGGTCACGCCAAACACGCCACGCAGCCACGGCTGGGTCGTGACCATGTAGTAGAAGGTCGTCCCCAGGCCGGTGATCATGCCCAGCGAGGCAGCGATACCGGTGGCGCGCTTCCAGAAGATACCCAGCACCAGCGGCGGGAAGAATGCCGCCGCAGCGAACGAGAACGCTGCAGACACTAGGAACAGGATGTCCGCCGGTTTCTGTGCCGCCACATAGGCTGCGGCCAGCGCCACGATCAGCAGCAGGACCTTGGAAATGGTCACGCGGCGGGCGGTAGAGGCGTTCGGGTCGATCATCTTGTAGTACAGGTCGTGCGACAGCGCGTTGGCGATCGTCAGCAGCAGGCCGTCG
>JAYRLJ010000496.1:0-1778 GCA_041905305.1 Hylemonella sp.
GTATTCAGAGGCCGACCGCGACGCCCGCCACGTGCTGCTGGCCGACGAGGCCGTGTTGCTGGGCCCGGCGCCCAGCCGCGAGTCCTACCTGGTGGCCGACAAGATCATTGCCGCCGCCAAACAGACCGGTGCCGAGGCCATCCACCCCGGCTACGGTTTCCTGTCGGAGAACGAGGACTTCGCCAAGCGCGTGGAGGAGGAGGGCATCACCTTCATCGGCCCCAAGCACTACTCCATTGCCGCCATGGGCGACAAGATCGCCTCCAAGAAGCTGGCGAATGAAGCCAAGGTCAGCACCATTCCGGGTCACAACGAGCCCATCCAGTCGCCCGAGGAGGCGGTTCAGATCGCCAAGAAGATCGGCTACCCGGTGATGATCAAGGCCAGCGCCGGCGGCGGTGGCAAGGGCCTGCGCGTGGCCTTCAACGACAAAGAATGTTTCGACGGCTTCAGCAGCTGCCGCAACGAGGCGCGCAACAGCTTCGGCGACGACCGCGTCTTCATGGAAAAGTTCGTGCAGGAGCCGCGCCACATCGAGATCCAGATCCTGGGCGACAGCCACGGCAACGTGATCTACCTGAACGAGCGCGAGTGCTCGATCCAGCGCCGCCACCAGAAGGTGATCGAGGAGGCGCCGTCGCCGTTCATCAGTGACGCGACGCGCAAGGCCATGGGCGAGCAGGCCGTGGCGTTGGCCAAGGCTGTGAAGTACCAGAGCGCCGGCACGGTGGAGTTCGTGGTCGGCAAGGACCAGGATTTCTACTTCCTGGAGATGAACACCCGCCTGCAGGTGGAACACCCGGTGACCGAGTGCATCACCGGCCTGGACCTGGTGGAGCTGATGATCCGTGTCGCCGCGGGCGAAAAGCTGCCGCTGGCGCAGAAGGATGTGAAGCGCAACGGCTGGGCCATCGAGTGCCGCATCAACGCCGAGGACCCGTTCCGCAACTTCCTGCCCTCCACCGGCCGCCTGGTGCGCTTCACGCCGCCGGCACAGAGCATGTGGCAGGCCAACACGCAGCATCTGTTCGGCGTGCGCGTGGACACCGGCGTGCAGGACGGCGGCGAGATCCCGATGTACTACGACTCGATGATCGCCAAGCTCATCGTGCATGGCACTGACCGCATGGACGCCATTGCCAAGATGCGCGAAGCGCTCAACGGTTTCGTCATTCGCGGCATCAGTTCCAACATCCCGTTCCAGGCCGCGCTGCTGGCGCACCCCAAGTTCGTGACCGGTGAGTTCAACACGGGCTTCATTGCGGAACATTACGGCAAGGGCTTCGCAGCCGAGGACGTGCCGCACGAGGACCCGGACTTCCTCGTGGCGTTGGCGGCCTTCGTACGCCGCAAGTCGCGCGAGCGCGCGACGACCATCAGTGGCCAGCTGCCGGGCTATGCCGTCAACGCCGGCAAGGACTACGTGGTGATCACGCTCAATGCCGATGGCCAGCATGGCTACACCCCGGTGCATGTGGACGAGTTTGTGGGGGAAACCGGCACGGCGACCGTCCGCATCGGCGAGAGCAGCTATGAAATTTGTAGCAGTTCGCGGCTGAACGACATCTGCATCACCGGCACGGTGAATGGCCAGGCGTTCACGGCCCAGGTCGAGCGCGGCACGCTCAAGAACCCGCTGGCGCTGCGTCTGCAGCACAACGGCACGCGCATCGAGGCGCTGGTGGTGTCGCAGCGCATGGCCGAGCTGCACCAGCTCATGCCGTTCAAGGCGCCGCCGGACATGAGCCGCTATGTGCTGTCGCCCATGCCGGGCCTGC
>JAYRLJ010000103.1:0-9275 GCA_041905305.1 Hylemonella sp.
CTCAAGTTCCCGGTCGCGGATGCCGTGGGCGCGCAGGCTGTTGTAGGTCTGCAGGGCGTAGTCGTGGGTACTGCCGTAGATGCCATGGGCGTGGGCGAAGATGTGCCGGTACTGTGCCGGGCTCAGCGGGCCGGTGTAGTTGGGGCTGCGGCGCGACAGCGTGAAGGCCAATGCCGCCACCGCGCCATGCGGCGTCTCGCAGCGCAGCCAGCGCGGGTCATAGACACCGGTGGGCATCTCGCGCTGCCAGAGCTGCTGCAGTACCGCCTCGCCACGCTCGCGTGCCACCCGCAGCACGATGCCGCGGCAGCTGCCGCCCGACAGCAGGCCGAACACCAGGCCCGGTGTCTCTGGCGTGCCGCGGTTGATGCGGCTCCACATCTTGAGGGCACGGTGCCAGCCCTGCACGCGCGCCGGGCGCCGTTCCTCGACCTCGAAATCGGGTCGCCAGATCAGCGAGGCGTAGCCAAAGATCCAGAGGTCGCTGTGGCCGCCCCATTCCGCCCGCGTGCGGGCCAGCAGCGGGGCCGGGTCGCGGTGATGGGGCAGGTGTTGGAAGACCGTCATGGGCGTTCAGGCGGGCTGGGTCTGGCCGGTCAGCCACTCGTCCAGTGGCTGCGGCCGGGCGTAGTAGTAGCCCTGTAGCGCATCGCAGCCGTGCGCGGCCAGGAAGTCCGCCTGCTCGCGCGTTTCCACGCCCTCGGCGACGACGCGCAAGCCCAGGTGCTGCGCCATGGACAGGATGAGCTTGACGATGGCGGTGTCGCTGGGGTCGCCGGGCGTGTCCTGGATGAAGCTGCGGTCAATCTTGAGTTCGTACAGCGGCAGTCGCTTGAGGTAGGCCAGGCTGGAATAGCCGGTGCCGAAGTCGTCGATGGAGAAACGGATGCCGAGCGCTGCCAACTGCTCCATGCGTTGCACGGCACCTTCCAGGCCGTCGAGCAGCACGCTTTCGGTGATCTCCAGCACCAGCAAGGACGCGTCGGCTCCGGTCTGCTCCAGCAGCCGGGTGATGCCCGTCACGAAATCCGCCTGGCGGAACTGGCGCGGACTGACGTTGACCGACAAGGGAATGCGCCAGCCGGCGTTGTGCAGTGTGACCTGGCCGCGCAGCGCCTGCTCCAGCACCCATTCTCCCAGGCGCAGGATGAGGCTGGTTTCCTCGGCCACGGGAATGAAATCGCCGGGCGACACGTTGCCTCGCACCGGATGGCGCCAACGCAGCAGCATTTCGGCGCCCACCGTACGTCCGTCGGGTGCCACCTGCGGCTGCAGATGCAGGGCCAGCTGGCCGGCGGCAATCGCCTGGCTCAGGTCGTGCTCCAGCGCCAGCCGGGCCTCCAGCTGGGCCTGCATGCTGGCGCGGAAGAAGGCGACCCGGTTGCGGCCCGCAGCCTTGGCACGGTACATCGCCGTGTCGGCTTCGCGCAGCAGGTCATCGGGTGAGAGCGCGTCGCGCGGCAGCATCGTCACGCCGATGCTGGCGCTGGTGCTGAAGGGCTGGCCGTCGATGAGGAAAGGCGCCTCCAGTGCCTCGCGCACGCGATCGGCCACCGTCATGGCAGCACGCGAGCCGTCGTCGGGCGCCTGCACCAGATGCGGGCTGAGGATGACGAACTCATCGCCGCCCAGCCGCGCTACCGTGTCTTCTTCGCGCATCAAGGTCAGCAGACGCTGACCGACCTGTTGCAGCAGCTCGTCGCCGGCGGCGTGGCCGCGCGCATCGTTGATGTTCTTGAAGCGGTCGAGGTCGAGGTAGAGCAGGGCACCGACCTGCCCGGTGCGACGGTCGGTGGCCAGCACCTGGCCCAGCCGGTCGAGCAGCATGCGGCGATTGGGCAGGCCGGTGAGAGCGTCGAAATAGGCCAGGCGGTGGATGTCGGCTTCGGCCTTCTTGCGTTCGGTGATGTCGCGCTCGACCGACACCCAGTGGGTCAGCTGACCCTGTTCGTTGGTCACCGGCACGATGTTCAGCTCGAGCCAGTAGGACTGGCCGCCCTTGCCGTAGTTCAGCAGTTCGGCGCGCACCGGCTCCTGCCGGCGCAGCGCGCATTTGATGCGGTCGAGTTCCTCGCGGCTGGTACCCGGCCCCTGCAGCACGCGCGGCGTGCGGCCCACGATTTCCGCCCGGGTGTAGCCGGTGCGCTGCTCGAATGCCTCGTTGACGAACACGATCCGGGGGCCGGGTGGCTCGATCGGCCCGGCCTCGGTGATCACCACCATGTCGTTGAGCCGTGTCAGCGCGGTGCCGGTCAGGAGCAGTTCCTGGTTGATCTGCTCCAGCTGGTCGCGGCCCTCCTGCAGTGATCTGGCGATGGCTCGCTGGCGCTCCAGTGAGCGCTCCAGCTGGTGCAGCAGCACCGCGCAGGAGATGGTGATGACCGCATTGACGAACAGAAAGTTGATCGTGATGACCACCCAGCGCATCAGCGGCGTGTGCTCGAAGCCGGGCACGTGCATGTCGGTATTGAACAGGTAGCCCAGCACCAGCAGCGTGACGGCGTTGATCCCCAGCGCCAGCAGTGCCGGGCGCAGGCCGAGCAAGATGGCCGTCATGACCGGGAAGGCCATCAGGTAGATCTGACTGACCGGCCCCACCATGAACAGGAACCAGAGTCCCAGCAGGTAGATCACCAATGCCAGGTTACCAGCGCGCAGCCGGTAGCGCAGGGTGCGGGCACGCCAGATGGTGCCGATCCAGATCAGTGCGGCCGCATCGACCCAGGCAATGGACCAGCGCCCTTCGCTGACAGCCAGCCAGACACTGGGTATGGCGGTGAGGATGCCCAGCACGGTGATGACCATCAGCACACTGGACAGGATGCGCTCACGCCAGTTGCGCAGGTCCTCGTCCTCGGCATGCGGGCCGAGGAGCAGCTGGAGGAGGAAGGGTTGCGCCGCCACCGGATGAGTCCTTGCAGGAGCCATCCTACAACGTCAGTGCGGCCGTGGCCACCGCAAGCCATGCGGGGTGCGCGGCAGCGGTGGTGCCGGGGCGCACGGGCGGGGCTGCCCCGGTGGAGGCTCTAGCGCAATCCCGTGCCCGCCGCGTGTTCGGCGCGCTGGATCAACTCGATCTTGTAGCCGTCCGGGTCGGTCACGAAGGCGATGACGGTGCTGCCGCCCTTGACGGGGCCGGCCTCGCGCGTGACGTTGCCGCCAGCGGCCTTGATCTTTTCGCAGGCGGCATAGGCGTCGGGCACGCCCAGGGCAATGTGGCCGTAGGCGTTGCCCATGTCGTAGCTTTCCACGCCCCAGTTGTAGGTCAGCTCGATCTCGGCCTGGCCGGGGTTGCCGCCGTCAAAGCCGAGGAAGGCCAGCGAGTACTTGTATTCGGGGTTCTCGGAGGTGCGCAGCAGCTGCATGCCCAGCACCTGGGTGTAGAAGTCGATCGAGCGTTGCAGGTTGCCGACGCGCAGCATGGTGTGGAGAAGTCGCATGGTGTTTGCTCTTGCAGTTTCAGATGGAA
This sequence comes from Hylemonella sp., assembly GCA_041905305.1. Classification (GTDB taxonomy): domain Bacteria; phylum Pseudomonadota; class Gammaproteobacteria; order Burkholderiales; family Burkholderiaceae_C; genus Hylemonella. Next base: position 3,470 of record JAYRLJ010000103.1, read on the forward strand.
AGGTGGATCAGACAGGTACGGTGTAGTTCAAGGTCATGCGCCCGCCGTCGGCGGTGACGATCTCGCCGGTGACGTAGCTCGCCGCATCGCTGGCCAGCCAGGCCACGACATCGGCAATCTCGGACGGCTCGCCCAGGCGCTTCATCGGTGTGCGGCTCAGGATGCGCTGGCGCGCCTCCTCGCTGGTCAGCACGGCGTTGGCGGCCAGCTCGGTGGCGATGGTGCCGGGCGCCACGGCGTTGACGCGGATGCCCTTGTCGGCCAAGGCCAGTGCCATCACGCGCGTGAGCTGGTTGATGCCGCCCTTGCTGACGTTGTAGCTGGCGATGGTGGGGATGGTCAGCACACCGTTGACCGAACTCATGTTGACAATGGCACCGCGCCCGGCCTGCGCCATGGTGCGCGCCACCGCCTGGCCGACCAGGAAGGCGCCCTTGAGGTTGATGCGCAGCACGGCGTCGAAGTCGGCTTCCGAGATGTCGAGGAAATCGGCGGCACGGAAGATGCCGGCGTTGTTGACCAGCACGTCGATGCGGCCATGGCGCGCCAGCGTCTGCGCTACCAGCGCATCGACCTGTGCCTTGTCGCCGACGTCGCAGTGCACATACAGCGCGTCGAGTTCATCGGCCAGGGCCCGGCCGCGCGCGTCGTCGATGTCGGCGATCACCACCGGCGCGCCTTCGCGTGCAAAACGGCGCGCACAGGCCGCGCCGATGCCCTGGGCGCCACCGGTGACGATGCAGACGCGGCCGGTCAGGCCGAAGTGGATGACAGAGGGTGCGGTGTCCATCCGCTTATCGTAGCGTCAGACCCGCAGCCCTGTATGCGCCGGGGGCGATTCGCCGGCCAGCGCGTGACTTCAGCGGATGCGGCCGAAGCTGGTGCGCAGCGGATCGACACCGCCACCGCCGCCACGCTTGTCGCCGCCCTGGCTGTTGCCCGGGCGACCCCGGCCACCGCCACCGCGGTTGCGGCGGCCGCGTTCACCGAGTGCGTCAATGCCGGTGCGCAGCGGATCGGGCTGACCGCCATTGCCGCCCTGGCCACCGCGCCCGCCTTGCGAACGCGGCTCGTGGCTGCGGTTGCCACCGGCACCGCGGCCCTGGCCTTGCTTGGCGCCTTGCGGCTTGCCCTGCCCCTGGCGCGGGCCCTGGGATGAGCCGCCCTCAGGCTTGGCCTGACCACGCTGCCCCTGTCCCTGGCCGGCCTTGTTGTCGCGGATGCGCTGCATCATCTCGGCGCGCGCCGCCTTGGCGGCCGCGGCCATGACTTCACGGCTCGGCGGCTTGCCGGCACCGCCCCAGATGGTCTGGCGGCCCATGGCAATCGGTTCGGCACGCTCGCCCGGCTCGGGGCCGAAGCCCTCGACCGGCTGCACCTCGATCTTCTGCTTGGTGAAGCGCTCGATGTCGGCCATGAAGCCTTCCTCGTCCAGGCACACTAGGTTGACCGCCTGGCCTTCCTTGCCCGCGCGGCCGGTGCGGCCGATGCGGTGCACATAGTCTTCGCTGACGTTGGGGATCTCGTAGTTCACCACGTGCGGCAGCTCGTCGATGTCGATGCCGCGCGCCGCGATGTCGGTGGCCACCAGGGCGCGAATGTCGCCAATCTTGAAGCCGGCCAGTGCCTGGGTGCGGGCGGTCTGGCTCTTGTTGCCGTGCAGCGCCATGGCGGTGATGCCGTTCTTGTTCAGGAATTCGGCCACGCTGTTGGCGCCGAACTTGGTGCGGGTGAACACCAGCACCTGGCTCCAGTTGTGTTGCTGGATGATGTGGGCCAGCAGCGCCTTCTTCTTGCCGCGGCCGACCGGGTGGATGACCTGGGTGATGCGCTGTACCGTGGTGTTGCGCGGCGTGACCTGCACGCTCTGCGGATTCTTCAGCAGGCCTTCGGCCAGGGCGCGGATCTCGTCACTGAAGGTGGCCGAGAACAGCAGGCTCTGCTTTTCCTTCGGCAGCAGGGCCAGTACTTTCTTCACGTCGTGGATGAAGCCCATGTCGAGCATGCGGTCGGCTTCGTCGAGCACCAGCATCTGCACGGTGGACAGGTCCAGGAAGCCCTGCTGCTGCAGGTCGAGCAGGCGGCCTGGGGTGGCGACCAGGATGTCCACGCCCTTCTTCAGGCGGGCGATCTGCGGGTTCATGCCGACACCGCCAAAGACCACGGTGGAGCTCAACTGCAGGTACTTGCCATAGGCCTGGACCGATTCCTCCACCTGGGCCGCCAGCTCGCGCGTCGGCGTGAGCACCAGGGCGCGGATGCCGGTACCGCCCCATTTGTTCTGAGCGCTGCGGGCCATGGCCAGGCGGTGCAGCATGGGCAGGGTGAAGGCTGCAGTCTTGCCGGTACCGGTCTGGGCGCCGCCCAGCAGGTCGTGGCCCTCGAGTACCAGCGGGATGGCCTGGGCCTGGATCGCGGTCGGGGTTTCATAGCCCTGCTCGCGCACAGCCTTCAGGATGGCCGGAGCCAGTTTCAGATCTTCAAAGTTCATGGTGATGGCGCCCATCCGGGCGCTGGGATATCGGCCTGTACGGGCGCTTGAGGCACCCAGCCAGTCAAAGGCAGATAGGGTTCAAAAGTGGGGCCGCATCGATGAGCGGATCAAGGAAGGACCCACCAGCAGGGTGCTGGCGTTGCGGGCAACTGGAGCGCCGCAACGGTAGCTATTGTCGCATGCTTCGGTGTCCTGTGTCGTCCGGTATCGAAAAGCGCTCAATTTGACTCTGCGGTAACAAGTTGTTGCCGCGGTGTGTGTCGGCAAGGGGCGGCAGGGACAATCGAGGCCGCAATGGCCGGCATGGCCCCATTCCCCCAACAGATTCATGAGCAAATACCTGATGCGGCGACTCGGTGTGTCGGACGACCCGACCGGCCTGCGCCCCTCGTTGCAAGACTGCATCGAGGCGGTGCTGGCGCAGTCCGACCAGCTGGTCGAGGACACGTTGCAAGGCCTGGAGGGCGCGGTTGGCAAGGGCAAGTCGAAGGTGGCGCAGATCAGCTACCGCACCATCGACCCCGCGGCCGTGGCACGGTTGCGGCGCGACATCGAAGCCGTGCGCGCCACCTTCGGCGTGCAGTTGCGTCTGGCGATCTACCACAGCGGTACGCAGGAGATGACGCAGGCCGCAGCGGTGCGTTTCGACGACCTGCAACTGCTGGATGAGGCGCAGATTGACGCCAACATCGAGTTCGCGCTGGCGCAGCAGGAAATCCTGTTCGCGGTGGACGAACTGCTGCCGCCGCTCAACGCCTTGGTCAGCAGCCTGCTGGGCTGGCTCACCGTGCAGCCGCACCTCAACCCGCTCAAGCCCGACGCCTTTGCCCGCGCGCTGCGCGAGACCCTGCTGCAGCACCTGCCCGACGAGGCGGCCCGCAGCGGGCTGATCGCCCCGGCGGCCGGCTTTCTCGGTGTCAGCCTGCGCGAGCTCTACCGTCAGCTGCTCGACTGGCTGCGCACCCAGGGTGTCGAGCCGGTGGCGGCCCCGTCGGCTTCGGCGCGGCGCAAGGCGGGCAGCAACCCGGTCAGCCGCACCCTGCTCACGCTGGGCAAGCTGCGCCGCCTGCTGTCGGGCGAGCTGGACAGCCCGGAGGAGCGTCGCGGCGTCGACAGCCGGGTGATGGAGTTCCTGCACACGGTGCCGGCCTCGCTGGAGGCGCTGGAAGAGCTGAAGATGGTCGAGCCGCTGATGAAGCGGCTGAGCCAGCGCGTGGCCCCGGTGCCGCCGGTGGCGGCAACGCCGGAGGACGAGAAGGAGCGCGGCCGCCGGCTCGGGCTGCAGCTGGGCGAGGAGGTGGTGCGCTTGATGCTGGAGAACCTGACCCAGGACGAGCGCCTGTTACCCGCCGTGCGGACCCAGTTCAAGGGGCTGGAGCCGGCGCTGCTCAAGCTGGCGCAGGCCGATCCGCGCTTCTTCAGCGACCGTCGGCACCCGGCGCGCCAGCTGCTCGACAAGCTGGCCCACCGCAGCCTGGCCTATGTGGCCGAGAGTGACGCCGGTTTCGCGGAGTTTCTGGCCTCGGTGGCGGCGGCGGTGCAGTCGCTGGCCGCCGGCGCCGGCGAGGCAGATGACTTTGCGCGCGTGCTGCAGTCGCTGCAGGCGCAATGGGTGGACGCCAGCGCCAGCCTGCGCCAGCGGCAGGCCGAGGCGGCGCGGGCGCTGCTGCACGCCGAGCAGCGCAACCTGCTGGCGCAACGGCTGGCGGCCGATTTCGAGGCCGTGCTGCAGTCGCAGCCGCAGGTGCCGGCGCGTGTGGCGCAGTTCCTGTGTGGTCCCTGGGCCCAGGTGGTGGCCGAGTCGCAGCTCGCCAGTGCGGACGGGGTGGATGCCCAGGGCTATCAGGCCTTGGTGGACGACCTGTTGTGGAGCGTGCAACTGCCGCTGGCGCGGCGCAACCGTGCGCGGCTGGCCCAACTGGTGCCGACGTTGCTGGTCCGCCTGCGCCAGGGCCTGCAGAGCATCCGTTACCCCGACGAGCACATCACCGCCTTTCTGGATGACCTGATTGCCTTGCACGGGCAGGCGCTGGATGGCCCGCGCACAACAGCGCCGCCGGCCACGCCGGCCGTCGACCTGCTGCTTGATGATGTGGCCGCCCCAGCCACACCGGCTAGCGCCCCCCCCGGTGAGGCTGCGGAGGGCTTCTGGGTGGCAGAAAACGAGGCCAGCGAGGCCGGTTACCTGCCCGAGGATGCCGTGGTGCCGCCGGCGCCGGCCGGCGTGCTGGCACACGACTGGAGCGTGGCCGACCTCACGGTGGGCTGCTGGGTCGAACTGATGCTGAACGAGGAATGGGTGCGCGCCCAGCTCACCTGGGCCAGCCCGCACCGCACGCTGTTCATGTTCACCTCGGTCAACGGGCTGGCGCATTCCATGACCCGCCGCACCATGGACCGGCTGCGTAACCGCGGCCTGATCCGCGTCGTCTCCGACGGCCATGTGGTCGACAGCGCGCTCGACGCGGTGGCCCAGGCCGCGCTGCGCAACGAGCAGGCCGGCCCCGGTCACCCCACCTGAAGCCGGCGCTTGGACCGGCGCGCCATGCGCCCGGGGACGGGGCGGGGGATAATACGGCTTTCATCCCCCGCAGAACTATTGCTAGATGGCTCAATACGTCTTCACCATGAACCGCCTCGGCAAGATCGTGCCGCCGAAGCGACAGATCCTGAAGGACATCTCTCTGTCCTTCTTCCCCGGCGCCAAGATCGGCGTGCTCGGCCTCAACGGCTCCGGCAAGTCCACCCTGCTCAAGATCATGGCCGGCGTGGACAAGGAGTTCGAGGGCGAGGCCATGCCCATGCCGGGCATCAAGATCGGCTACCTGCCGCAGGAGCCACAGCTCGACCCGAACGAGACCGTGCGCCAGGCTGTGGAAGGCGGCATGGGCGAGGTCAAGGCCGCCCAGGCGCGCCTGGAAGAGGTCTACGCTGCCTACGCCGATGAGAACGCTGACTTCGACGCCCTGGCCGCCGAGCAGGCCAAGCTCGAAGCCATCATTGCCGCTGCCGGTGACGGTGGCGACCACCAGCTGGAGATCGCCGCCGATGCGCTGCGCCTGCCGCCCTGGGATGCTGTGATCGGCAAGCTCTCCGGCGGCGAAAAGCGTCGCGTGGCGCTGTGCCGTCTGTTGCTCTCCAAGCCCGACATGCTGCTGCTCGACGAGCCGACCAACCACCTGGACGCCGAGTCGGTGGACTGGCTGGAGCAGTTCCTGCATCGCTTCTCGGGCACGGTGGTGGCCATCACCCACGACCGCTACTTCCTCGACAACGCCGCCGAGTGGATCCTCGAACTCGACCGTGGTCATG
>JAYRLJ010000104.1:0-9262 GCA_041905305.1 Hylemonella sp.
ACAAACAGCACGACAACGTGGAAGTGGAGTCCGAATTTATCGCCACCTATATGAAGCTGACGGTGGGCGGCGAGGACATCACCGAGATTGACGTGCTTGCCAATATCTACAAGGCGGGCGGCCAGGATGTGCTGGCGAGCTACCGCGCCAACATCGGAGCCTGATCATGAGTGAAATTTGTCTCAAATATCCCGTGCAACTGGCCTCCGGCAAGGCGCTCGACAAGCTGACCCTGCGCCGTGCCAAGGTGGCCGATCTGCGCGAGGCTTCGCGCGGCGGCGCCAGTCAGGAGGATCAGGAGGTGGCCTTGCTGGCGCGTCTGTCTGGCCTGTTGCCGGAGGATGTGCTGGAGCTGGACCTGGCCGATTACAAGGCGCTGCAAGATGCCTTTCGCAGCATGCTGGATTAACCCGGCAGACCTCTGGAAGGGGGCCGGCTTGCTGGCCCGCTGGTTCCGCTTTCAGCCTTCGGAGATCGACGGGCTGGAAGTGGATGATTTTTTGAGCTGGTGCCGTCTGGCGGCTGAGCAGATCAGGGCCGAGAACGGGGCGGCCAGATGAGGCCGGCGGCCAGATTGAGCAGGAAGGCCGCGACCGCAACCAGCGGGCCGGCCAGCAGCACCAGAAAGAAGCCGCCGACGGCGGTGACGATCAGGGCGGCGATGAAGGAGCCGCCGGCCTGCCAGCTCCAGGCGAACAGGGCCAGCCCGATCAGCCCGATCAGGGCGGTGGCAATGGCTTCGGCGCGGTCTTCTGAATTCATCGGGAAAGCATAGCATGGCATCTGAAATCGGACTCAAGCTGGTGGTGGGGGCGGCGCTGGCCGGCTCCTTCCAGGCGGTGCTGGGTGGCGCCAAAAAGACGGTGGCCGACCTGGGCGCGGTGGCCGAGCGGTTGCAGTCCCGGCATGAGCGTCTGGGTGGCGTGATGGCGCGGGCCATGGCTTCGCCAGGGCGGCCGCTGGGTGATCTGCATCGGCGCTACGAGGCGCTGGGGCGCACGCTGGATCAGATCAGGCAGAAGACCGAGGCGCTGAACCGTTCGATGGAGCGCGGCGCAGCCCTGAAGGCCGGGCGCGACGAGAAGCTGGGCGCCATGCGGGAAACCGCCGGGGCGGCGCTGGCCGTGGGGGCGCCGGTGGTGGTGTCGGTGAAGATGGCGGCAGCGCTGGAAGACCTGGTCAAAGACATTGCCATTACCGGCGAGATGACCCAGGCGGAAGAGCAGAAGCTGGGGCAAGTGCTGCGCGATACGGCGCGGCAGTACAACCAGCACGCGACGGAGGTGGGCGCCGGGCTTCAGGCGCTGGTGGCTTCCGGCATTACCTCGTCGGCAGAGTTGCAGCGCTATGCGCCGATTCTGGCCAAGGCGGCGACGGCGACGCGGGCCAGCGTGGAGGATCTGGGCAATGTGTTCGTGGCGCTGAAGAACAACCTGAATGTCGGGGCGCAGGATACCGAGGCGGCGTTGAACATGCTGGCCTATGCCGGCAAGCAGGGCCAGTTCGAGCTGAAAGAGATGGCCAAGTGGATGCCGAATCTGGCGCCGATGATGCTGGCTATGGGGGTGACGGGCAAGGAGGCGGTGGCCGAATTGGGCGCGGCCTTGCAGGTGGCAAGGAAGGGGGCGGGGTCTTCGGATGAGGCGGCCAATAATCTGCGCAACTTCCTGTCCAAGGTGACGGCGCCGGATACGCTGAAGGATTTCGAGAAGGCCGGGATTGATCTGAAAGGCAGCCTGATCCAGCTTCGCGCCCAGGGCATGACGCCGATGATGGCGATGCTGGAGATCATCCGCGACTATATGAAGAAGGTCGGCGGCGAGGGGGCGGTGAAGCGGTTCGATGCGGCGGCCAGGTCGGGCGACATGGAAGGCGCCAAGGCGCTGTCGGAATCCTACGGCCTGGGTGCCCTCTTCCAGGATATGCAGGCCATGAGCTTCATCCGGCCGGCGATTGCCGACATGGAGGCGTTCAAGCGCATTAAAGAAGGGGCGATGGCGGCCGGCGGCAAAGACATGCTGGGCGATGATTTTGCCAAGCGCATGGCGGGCAGCCAGGAGCAGATGAAGCGTTTTGGCATTCTGTCGCAGGACATCGGGCTGTCGATTGGCAATGCCTTGTTGCCGCCCTTGGTGTCGATCATGGAAGGCCTGGCGCCGGTGATCAAAGGCATTGGCGAGTGGGCGCAGGCGAACCCCGGCCTGGTGAAAACCATTGTCGGCATCGGGCTGGCGCTGACGGCGGGCAAGCTGGCGGTGCTGGGCATGGGCTGGGCGGTGAGTTTTCTGGTGCTGTCGCCGTTGAACGGGCTGCGCAGGGCGCTGCTGACTGTGGGCGGGCGGGTGCTGTGGTTTAAGGGCTTGTGGCAGGCTGGGGCGTTTGTGGGTTTTGGGGCGCGGATCGGCCAGGTCGCCGGGCTGCTGGCCGGGCGTCTGGTGATGGGCTTGCGCCTGGCGGGCCAGGCGGTGATGTGGCTGGGCCGGGCGGTGCTGATGAACCCGATTGGCCTGGCGCTGACGGCGGCGGCGCTGCTCGTCTACAAATTCTGGGGGCCGATTGCTGGCTTCTTCAAGGGCTTGTGGTCCGGTCTGAAGGCTGGGCTGGCGCCGATTGGGGCGTCGGTCAAGGCGGCGTTTGCGCCCGTGGCGCCGGTACTGAAACCGATTGGCGATCTGCTCGCCAAGGTGGGCGGCTGGTTCAGGGGTCTGCTGAAGCCGGTGGAGGATACGGGCGGCGCAGCCGAGCGCTTTGGCGTGCGTGTCGGCCAGGCGGTTGCGGGCGCGGTGCGCCTGTTCCTGTCGTTGCCGGGCAAGCTGCTGGCGCTGCCGGGGGAAATGCTGCGCCTGGGCGGCGAGATTGTGGCCGGGCTGATCAACGGCATCAAGCAGAAGCTGGCGGCAGCCGGCGAGGCGATCAAGTCGGTGGGCGCTTCGGTGCGCGATACCTTCAAGGGCATGCTGGGCATTCGCTCGCCTTCCCGCGTCTTTGCCGAGATGGGCGGCAATCTGTCCGAGGGGCTGTCGCTGGGCATGACGGCCAAGCTGGGGGCAGTGACCAAGGCGGCGGCGGGCATGGCGGCGGCGGCTTCGGTGTCGGTGGCTGGGGCGGCGGTTCCGGGCGTGCCGGATGCGGCGATGCCGCGCCCTGGCGTGGCGGCGGGCGGCAGCGCGGGCATGGTGGTGCATTACGCGCCCGTGCTCACAATCCATGCGACAAATTCAGAGGCGGGCGCGGTGCGCCAGGAGGCAGAAAAGGCGCTGTCCATGAGCCTGGTGGAGTTTGAAAAGATGATGCGCCGCTATGAGGCGGACAAGCAGCGCAGAGGTGTGAAATGAGCGGCAATATCTATGCGGTGCTGGGTGAGACGGAGCTTGAGATCATCGCCTGGCTGGATGGCCTGGACATGCGCTTTTCGGCGCACTACGCCGAGCAGGCGCTGATCGGCCGCAAGGGCTTGTTGCAGCACACGGGTTTTGCGCCGGATGAGGTGAAGATGCGGGTGCTCTTGCATGCGCAGTGGTGCCAGCCGGCCGAGGAGCTGGCGCGGCTGAAGCGGATCATGGATGACACGGAGCCGGTGGCGTTTGTGCTGGGGTCCGGCGAGTATCGCGGCGTGTTTGTGCTGACCGATCTGGATGTGACGTCGACGCAGACAGACGGCACGGGGGTGGCGATTGCCTTTGAGGCTGAGGTGCAGCTGAAGGAATACATCGGCGACCCGGCGCTGCCCGAGCCGCCGGGGGTGATTGCCCAGGGCTACCGGATTCCGGTAGGGGCGGCGGAAGATGTGGCCGGTGCGGTTGCGGTCGACGCGCCTACGGGGCCGTTTTCCGGGGTGGCGTCTGCCGTGTCGCAGGCGGTTTCGGCGGTGGGCCAGGTGGCGGCGGCGGTGTCGGAGGTGCGCTCGCTGGTGAGTCTGGCGGCCAGCAATCCGCTGGCGGCGGTGTCGTTGGTGGCGGGGCGGGTGGGCGGCTTGCTGGAGGCATCGGTGGCCTTGCCAGTGGAGGCGTTCAATGCGCTGGGCGATGCGGTTCAGGGGGTGACGGCGGTGGCGGCGGACGTGGCCCAGGTGGCGACAGCGTTTGCTGGAGCGCGGGCGGCGCTGGAAGAATCGGCGGGCTGGCTGCAATCGGGCGACCCGCTGGCGGTGTTGTCTTCTGCCGCTGACCGGGCCGGGCAGGCGGTGTGGTTTGCCGACCAGGCCGGGGCGTCGCTCTCGAAACTGGCGGCGCGGGTGGCGGTGCGCGGCAATGATCTGGGCGGGGTGGCGGTATGAATCTCACGCACATCACCCAGGCGGGCGAGCGCTGGGACTTGATTGCCTGGCAGTATTACCGGGACGTGCGCCAGGTGGCGCGGCTGATGGAGGCCAACCCGCAGGCGCCGGCCACTGCCGTGCTGCCTTCCGGGCTGCGCCTGACGGTGCCGATGCTGGCGCGGGAAGTCGCAAATAATACGAGCGGGGTGCCGCCGTGGCGTCGGTGAATCGAGCGATTTCGCCCGAGGTGGTGATTGAGTACAACGGGCGGGACATCACCGCCGACCTGTCGCCGTACCTGGTGCGGTTTTCTTTTGTCGACCGGCTGAACGGCGAGGCGGATAGCCTGGACATCGAGCTGGCGGAAACGCATCACAGCATTTCGCCGTGGCTAGACGACTGGTATCCCGACAAGGCAATGGAGGTGGTGGCGCATTTCGGCTATACCCATGCGCCGCTTCAGCTTGCCGGGCGCTTCGAGGTGGATGAGGTGGCGGTGGATAGTCCGCCGATGACGGTGCGTATCCGGGCGCTGGCGACCGGCATCACCAAGAGCGTGCGCACCCGCCAGGGCCGCGCCTATGAGAATACGACGCTGGCGGCGATTGCCGACCAGGTGGCGAAGCGCCTGGGGGCGAAGCGCAAGGGCAAGATCGAGGCGGTGAAGCTGGATCGGGTGACGCAGTACCAGGAGAGCGACTGGCAGTTTCTGGTGCGCCTGCTGCGCGAATATGGCTATGCCGCCAAGTTGACGGACAACAACAAGACGCTGGCAGTGGCGCGGCTGGCTGACCTGGCCGAGGGTGTGGTACGTGAGCTGTGGCCGGAGGATTTGTCGAGCTGGAGCTACCGCGACCGAATTACCGACGTGCCGGCCAAGAGCGAGGTGGCGCACCATAACCCGAAAACCGGCAAGCTGGTGACGTACAAGGTCGAGGGCGGGCAACTGGTGGCGGCCAATACGGTGACGGCCAAGGATGCCGACAAGAAGGTGGTGCGCGCGAAAACGCCCGAGCAGGCGAAGGCCAAGGCGCAGGCGATGCAGGAGCGGCATGAGGCGGACAAGACGAGCTTCGAGTGTACGCTGATGGGCGACCCGGCGCTGATTGCCGGGGCTGCGGTCGACATTCGTGGCCTGGCGAAATTGAACGGGCGCTATGTGATTCTGGAGGCGCGGCATGATATTGATGTGGGCGGCGGCTATGCCACGTCCCTTTCGATGAAGCGATTGCGGGAGGCGGCGTGATGGAGATGGCGACGCGCGAAGAGTCGGCGCCGACCCTGCGCTTTGGTTTTGTGACGGCGCTGGATGAATCCGGCTGCCGGGTGCGAGTGCAGTTCCCCGATCTGGATGGGCTGGAGAGTTACTGGCTGCCTGTGCTGCGACCCAAGACGCACCAGGACAAGTATTACTGCCTGCCCGACGTGGGTGAGCAGGTGGCCTGCCTGCTGGATGGTGCGGGCGAGGAAGGCGTGGTGCTGGGGGCGGTGTTTGGCGACCGTGACCCGGCCCAGGGCGGCGGGCCGGATGTGTTCGAGATCAGGTTCGGCAATGGCGACGTGCTGCGCCACAATCGGGCGGATGGTTCGTGGTTCATCCAGTGCGCCGGGCCGGTGACGGTGGAGGCTGGCGGGTCTGTGGTGGTCAAGGCGCCGTCGGTGACGCTCGATACCCCGCAGACAACCTGCACGGGCAACCTGACGGTGCAGAAGGCGCTGACGATTCAGGGGGGCGGTGGCGGCACCTCCACCACCATCACGGGCAACGTATCTGTCAATGGCAGCATCAACGCCTCTGGCAGCATCATCGACGCGGGCGGCAACACCAACCACCACAGCCACTGACACGGGTAAATCCGTTTAATTCAGCCCGGCGCTGCCCGCCGCCATCATGGCGGCATGATTCCGAAACAACACCACTGGCAGCCCGCCCTGGGCGGCAATGGCGAGGCGATTGGCCTGGATGATCTGCGCCAGTCGATTGCCATCATCCTGAAGACCCCGCTGGGGTCTGACCCGCTGCGCCCGGACTTCGGTTCCAATCTCGTCCGTTATATCGACTACCCGGTGAATCGCGCCCGGCCGCATGTGGTGCGCGAGACGGTGACGGCGATCCGGCGCTGGGAGCCGCGTGTGACCGTAACAAAGGTGACGGTGACGCAGGAAGGCGATGCCGGCATCAAGGTGTCCGTGGTGTTCCGTCTGGCCGATGGGCTGGAGGCGACGGCGGAGGTGATGCCCGGTGAGTGAGCTAATCAAACTGGTGGCGGATGATCCGCTGGCGATTACCGACGAGCTGGTGCGCGCCTATGAAGCAGCGACCGGCAAGACGCTGTACCCGGCGCAGATCGAGCGGCTGTTCATCGACCTGATTGCCTACCGGGAAACCCTGGTGCGCGGCTTGATCAACGATGTGGCGCGGCAGAATCTGGTGGCTTTTGCGCGGGCGCCGATGCTGGATTTTCTGGGGGAACTGGTGGGGGTGTCCCGCCTCTCTGCCCAGCCGGCGCGCACGACCTTGCGCTTTACCCGGCCGGGGGCTGCGGCGGCGGCGACCCTGATCCCGTCCGGCACGCTGATCCAGGCGGCGCCAGGTTTGTATTTTTCCACCACGGCAGATGGGCTGATTGCGGCCGGCGCGGGCGGGCAGTTCATCGACCTGCCAGCGCTGTGCGATACCGATGGGCCGATGGGCAACGGCTACCTGCCGGGGCAGATCAAGGAGTCGCTGTCGATCCTGCCCGATGCGGTGACGGTGGCGAATCTGACGACGACTTCCGGCGGCGCCGACCCGGAGGGCGACGACCGCTTGCGCGAGCGCATCCGCCTGGCGCCCGAAATGTTTTCCACGGCCGGGCCACGCCTGGCCTATCGCTTTGCGGCGATGAGCGCCTCCCCTTTGATTGTTGACGTGGCGGTGACTTCGCCCGTGCCGGGCCTGGTGCGCCTGTATCCACTGACGACGACCGGGCTGCCAGCGCCTGAGGTGAAAGCCCTGGTGCTGGCCGCCGCCTCTGCCGAGGATGTGCGCCCGTTGTGCGATGGCGTGGAGGTGGCGGACCCGCTGGATGTGCCGTTTTCGGTCGACGCGCAATTGACGCTGTTTTCTGATGCCGATGCGGCGACCACGCTGGCGCGGGCTGAGGCTGCGCTGGCAGCCTTCTGCGCCGAGGTGGCGGGCAGCCTGGGACGCGATGTGGTGCGCTCTCAGTTGATGGCGGCGCTCTCTGTGCCGGGGGTGTATCGGGTGAATCTTGTCGCACCGAATGCGGACACGGTGGTGCCGGCGCATGGCTGGGCGCATGCCGTGAGCCAGTCGGTGACGCTGGCCGGGGTGGGTGATGATTAGCCCCCGGCGCGCTGCGCTTGCCGCCCCCCCGAGGGGGCTGCGCCCACCTTTGGGGCGGCCCGGCAGGAGGGCGCAATGACTGAGCCTTTGTCTCATGATCCTGTTGCCCCGGATGTGATTGCGCTGGACCCGCGCTTCGGGCCGCTGTCGGCGCTGGTGACGCGCTTGTCTGACCTGCCGGTGGAGAAGTTGCTGGTCTATCTGGTGGATGCGGTGGATGCGCAACTGCTGCCCGAGCTGGGGCGGCAGTTTCATTTGACCGGGCTGGAAGGCTGGCGGCTGGCGAACACGGATGAGGCGCGGCGCCGGCTGATCAAGCGCTCGATTGCACTGCATCGCAAGAAGGGCACGCCGTGGGCGGTGCGCGAGGCGCTCAAGCCGGTGGGTGTCAATGTGGAGATCATCGAACAGGCGGACCAACGGGCGGCGTATGCGGCGCTGAATCCGCATCTGCTCGACGGTTCGTGGGCGCTGGATGGTGCGGTGCCGTTGCGCCCGCTGGATCGGATGACTTACATCCCGCAGGTGCAGCACTGGGCGCAGTTTCTGGTGCGGATGAATCTGGCCGAGGTGAGCGAGGCTGGTGCGCTGCCGCTGATCAAGGCGTTGGTCGAGGAATGGAAGCCGGTGTCGCGTCATGCGATCTGGCAGCTGTGGCTGGCCCTGGTGGCGCAGCACAAGGTGACGGCGACGGCGGGCCTGCGGGCATTTTTGCCGTCGACCCGGCTCTACCCCTGGGAAAACCGCAGCTTGTCCGGCTATGCGGATGCGCTCTGGCGGCTGGGCAAGGATGGCGAGGGGGTGCGGCTGGATGGCCGACCCTTCGGTTTTGTGCTGGGGCGCGTACATGGCGCGGTGCCGGGCTATCGCCTGCGCCATGGCCGGGTGCGCGGCGAGGTGTCGGCGCGGCTGGCGGTGGCGGTGGCGCCGGTGTTCCGGCCCGAGGTGTTGCCGGTTGATCCCGAGGTTCAGGTGCTGCCGCCGGGGCGGTTGTTCTGGCGCAGGCGGCGGCTCGATGGCGGCTGGCGTTTGTCGGCGGCGCGGCTCGATGGCGCGTGGCGCGTGGGTGAGACCGGGTTTCGCCTGTGGGGGCGGCGGTTTTTCGATTGCCGGCGGCTGGACGGCGCGTGGGGGCTGGGGGCGCGGGTGCTGCTGCCTGAGCCGGCCCGCTTGCGCGTTTCTGGCTTGTGGCGCCTGGGTGGCATGCGCTGCCCGGAATTTAGCGTGAGGAAGGTTCAATGACTGATTTCTTGTATCAGGCCGAGGCGGTGGTGACGGACTACTGGCGCGGCCGGCTGGCCGAGCATTGCGCCAATGGCCGTGCGCTGCCACGTATCACCCACATGGCGTTCGGCGATGGCGGGCACGCTGGCGCTGCCGCCAGGCCGGCGCCGGCCAATCGCACGGCCCTGTTCAATGAGCGGCTGCGCGTGCCGATTGCCAGCCTGACGCTGCCGGTGCCCACCGAGGCGCTGGCGATTGCCGAGCTGGTGGCGGCTGCTGCGCCGGCGGGCATGGCGTTTTCCGAGGCCGGGCTGATTGATGCCGATGGCGGGCTGGTGGCGTATCGCACCATGGCGCCCAAGGTGGTCGATGCCGGCGAAGTGTATGAAGTCCGCATCAAGCCAAGATTCTGAAACCCAATTTTTAATCAG
>JAYRLJ010000497.1:0-1772 GCA_041905305.1 Hylemonella sp.
TTCGGGCGCCACCGGCACCAGCAGCGGGAACTTCGGGCAGGCATGCCAGAACGAGCCGCCCTACCGCAGTTCCAGCTACAACGGCGTCTACTACAACCCCGCCATCACCTACCTGCCGCCGCTGTATGCCAACGGCACGTCGTGGCCGTCGCAGACCTCGGCGAACACCGGCGGCTGGACCGGCGTCAAGAACGACGCCTACGGCATCCAGAGCACGGTCAGCACCAACCTCCTCACCGGCTACGCGGACGTGCGCTACTGCACCGACGCAAGCCTGACCGACTGCCTGCGCAACGGCAACTACGTCCTGCCCGGCACGGTGAACGGCAAGAACTACACGACGCGCGACAACACGACGGCCAGTGGCTCCGGGTACCTGGCCGTCGGCTCGCCCGACAGCCCGACCCCGACCGCGCAGCAGGTGAACTTCGGCCCGCACTACTACGTCATCAATCCTGGCGAGTACTGCGATGCGCCGAACCTGCGCAACTGCCAGACCACGGCCACCACCGTGTTCAAGTATGCGGCGCCGGTGCGCTGGTGCACCACCAACGCGAACGCGCGCGCCGCGGTACCTGCGGCCGGCTCGTGCCAGGCACTGAACACCCCGACCTACAACAACCTGCGCATCCCGACCAAGTTCTTCACGGCCGGCACGGCAGGCTCGGCCGCAGTGGCCGAAGTGCAGGCAAAGGCATCGTTCCGGGTCAACAACATCAGCTGCAATACGACTGTCACGCAAGTCAACGTGAGCGGCGTCGGGAATATCCTGTCGGCGGCGACCTCGCCTGCGACCAACAACCGCGACACGCTGGGCGCCTACATTGCGGCACGCATCAACAGCGGTTCGAGCGGATACACGGCCACGACGGGCACCAACAGCCGTGATGTGACCATCACGGCACCCAGCGGCGCCAACATCACCTCCACCCTGTCCTTTGCATACACGGGCACTTGCTTCGCGCCGACCGCGGTGACCGCGTTCTCCGGCTACGTCGCCGCGAAACCCGCCGTGCCGGCGACTCCCGCCGGCTACCCGGGCTCCTTCGCCCGCGTGGACATCGAGCCCGCCACCGTCAGTTATCCGCGCGCGTCGAGCCGCTCCGATTGCGCCGGTTCGACCTGCACGTACGCGGAGGAGATGACGAACTTCGCGAACTGGTTCACCTACTACCGCACGCGCATGCAGACGATGAAGACGTCGGCGAGCTTCGCGTTCGGCAACCTGTCCAACCAGTACCGCGTCGGCTACTTCAGCATCAATAACAACACAACCAAGGACTTCCTCAACCTCGACAAGTTCGAGCTGACGCACAAGCAGAACTGGTTCGGCAAGCTCACCGCGGCCAAGCCGAACAACTCCACACCGCTGCGCGGTGCGCTGTCGCGCGTCGGGCGCCTGTTCGGTGGCCGCCTCAACGGGCAGACGCTGAACGGCTCGACCGTGGTCGATCCGATGCAGTATTCCTGCCAGCAGAACTTTACGCTGCTGTCCACGGACGGGTACTGGAACGAGAGCAGCAACCCGAACCCCGCCGTTCGACTCGACGGCAGCGACATCGGCGATGCCGATGCGAACCTGGAGCGTCCGCTGTACGACGGCACCGCGACCCAGAACACGCTGGCCGATGTGGCGGCCTACTACTACGAGACGGATTTGCGTGCCACGGGATCGGGCTACTGCACCTCCGGAACCGGGGGTGACCTCTGCCAGGACAACGTCCCTGTCGGCGGTGTCGACCAGGCCACCTACCAGCACATGACGACCTTCA
>JAYRLJ010000105.1:0-9215 GCA_041905305.1 Hylemonella sp.
TGTGGAACAGCCACCCCAAGGTTTACCTGGACGTGGCGCGTACCGGGGAGGCCAAGTGCCCTTACTGCGGTACGGTCTACAAGCTCAAGGCCGGTGAGCATTTCGCGGCCGGACATTGAGCCACCCCCAAGCGGCCTGCGGCCGCCCACGCAATGGCATGATGGTCGCGTGACTTCCTCGCTCATCATCGCCCCGCAGTGGATTGGCGACGCGGTCATGACCGAGCCGTTGCTGCGCCGGCTGGCCGCGCGCGGCGAGCGGCTGACGGTAGGCGCGTTGCCCTGGGTGGCGCCGGTTTACCGGGCCATGCCGCAGGTGGCCGAGGTCATCGAGTTCCCTTTTGCCCATGGCGGCTTGCAGTTCAAGGCGCGGCGCGCGCTGGCGCGTGAGCTCGCCGGCCGCTTCGACGTGGCCTATGTCTGCCCCAACTCGCTCAAGAGCGCGCTGCTGCCCTTCCTGGCCAGCATCCCCAAGCGCATGGGCTACCTGGGTGAAGCGCGCGTGGGCTTGCTCACGCACCGTCTGAAAAACCCGCCCAAGGGCCAGCGCCCGCCCATGGTCGCCTTCTACTCGGCGCTGAGCGGCGAGGCAGGCATTGAGAGCGACCGGCCGCGTCTGCAGGTGGAGGCAGCCGCGATTGATGCGGCGTTGCGCCAGCAGGGGCTGGCGCGCGGCGGCTATTACGTGTTCGTACCGGGCGCTGAATACGGCCCGGCCAAGCGCTGGCCGGCGTCGCGTTTTGCTGAACTGGCGCAGCAGCTCGATGCCCCAGTGCTGCTGCTGGGGGCGGGCAAGGAGGCGGCGCTGGGTGCCGAGATCGCTGCGCTGGCCCGCGGTGCCGACTGTCGCAACCTGGCTGGCACGACCTCGCTCGCCGAGGCGTTTGCCCTGATTGCCGCGGCGCGCCGTATGGTTACCAACGACACCGGCCTGATGCATGTGGCGGCCGCGCTGGACGTGCCGCAGGTGGCGCTGTTCGGCTCCAGCAGCCCGCTGCACACGCCGCCGCTGAGCGAGCAGGCGCAGGTGATCTGGCTCAAGAACGACCCCGCCTACCAGCCTGCGCTCGATTGCGCACCCTGCTTCGAGCGCGCGTGCCCGCTGGGCCACCTGCGCTGCCTGAACGACATCACGTCGCAACGGGTGTTGCAGGCGCTGCAGCCACGCACATAAAAAAAAGCCACCGGTAAGGGTGGCTTTGAAAGTCCTCGAAAGGACGTCGTTGGGATTCTTCGATGCCGCGCCGATCTGCCTGCTCTGCTGGCGGCAGGACCGGCCGGAATCTTCTTGACTGTGACAGCAGTTGGGAGAACTGTACCGGTCATGAGACGGCGCGCCTATCCCACAAATGGGGGATATGGCTGCGTTTTTTGTCCATCTGGCGACATTTCGCCGCCGATTGGAGCGGCAGCGACGGCCGGGCCTGCCCAGGTTCAGCCGGCCAAAGGCAGCTCCACCACGAAGCAGGCGCCACCGCCCGGATGGTCGTCGCAGCGCACGCTGCCGCCATGGCGGGTGGCGATGGATTTGACCAGCGCCAGCCCGAGACCGACGCCGCCATCACGTTCGGACGCCCCTGGCACGCGGTAGAACGGCTCGAAGATCTGTTCGCGTTGGTCCGGGGGCACACCGGGGCCGCGGTCGCAGACGCGCAGGACGGCCAGGCTCGAGGTCCGGTCCAGGCTCAACGTGACCTCACCGGCTGCATGGCGGCGGGCGTTTTCCAGCAGGTTGCGCACCACGCGGCGCAGCAAGCGGCCTACGCCTGGCACCACCAGGCTGCTGCAGCCCGGCGGGACCTCGAGCTCGGCGCCGGTCTGGGCACATTCCTCGGCGCACAGGCCGACCAGATCGACCGGTTCGCGCGTGCCGATGTCGACGGTGCTGGCGTCCAGCCGGCTGGCCAACAGGATCTCCTCGATCAGCTGGTCGAGCTCCTGGATGTTGCGGGCAATTTCCTCGCGGGCGGCGGGGCTGGGCTGTGCGCCCATCAACTCCAAGCCCATGCGGATGCGGGTCAGTGGCGTGCGCAGTTCGTGCGAGGCGTTGGCCAGCAGGGCCTTGTGCGACAGCAGCAGCGCCTGCACGCGGCCGGCGGCAATGTTGAAACGCTGCGCCAGGAAGGCCACTTCATCCTGGCCGTCTTCCGGCAGGCGACGCGCCAGATCGCCTTCGCCCCAGCGCTCCACGCCTTGCTGCAGCCGCTCCAGCCGCTTGGTCAGGCGCCGCACGATGGGGTAGGCCCCCAGGGCCACCGCCACCGCGACCAGACCGAACAGCCAGACGATATCCAGCGGTGGACTCCACGGCGATGGGGGCGGCGGTGGGCTGCTGCCATGCATGCCACCCGGCCGGTAGCCCGGGCGCGGCAGCTGCACATAGAGCGTCTGGCCGTCGCGGGTGGGCACCTCGAATTCGATGCCCTGCTGGCCGCGCATGCGCTCCGGGCGCGTCACGGCCTGACCGATGATCTCGCCCTGGGCATTGCGCAGCACGATCTCGCGCCCGGGGCGCTGGGCGCGTTCGCGCTCGGCGTCGATGCGCCAGAGCCAGCCGAACAGCAGGGTCAGCAGTACCACGGCTGCCACCACGGCCAGCCAGATGCGCAGGTAGAGGCGCTGGGTCCAGGGCGTGCTCATGGGACGAGGGCCTCAGTCTTGCTGTCGCGCGAAGACGTAGCCGACGCCACGCACCGTCAGGATGCGCTTCGGGTTCTTCGGGTCTGCCTCGATGGCGGCGCGGATACGGCCCATGTGGACGTCGATCGAGCGGTCGAAGGCTTCCAGCTCGCGGCCGCGTACCGCTTCCATGATCTGGTCGCGTGTCAGCACGCGGCCGGCGCGTTCGGCCAGCGCCACCAGCAGGTCGAACTGGTAGGAGGTGAGTTCGCACAGATGGCCACCGACGGTGACGGTGCGCGCATCACGGTCGATGGCCAACGAGCCGAAGCGCATCTGCTGGCCGGCCGGGGCGCCGTTGTCGGTGCGGCGGCGCAGGATGGCGCGGATGCGTGCCAGCAGCTCGCGCGGCTCGAACGGCTTGGGCAGGTAGTCGTCGGCGCCCATTTCCAGGCCGATGATGCGGTCCATCGGATCGCCCTTGGCTGTCAGCATCAGGATCGGGGTCTGCGCCAGGCTGCCCGGCAGGGCGCGCACACGGCGGCAGACCTCCAGCCCGTCCATGTCGGGCAGCATCAGGTCGAGGATGACGAGTTGCGGTGGCGCCTCGGCCCCCTGCAGCTGCGCCAGGCCGGCGGAGGCGTCCGGCGCATGGCTGACGGCGAAGCCGGACTGCGCCAGGTACTCGCTCACCATGGCGGCCAGGCGGGCGTCGTCTTCGATCATCAGGAGGTGCGGATTCATGCGGGACATCCAGGACAGCAGGTCTTGATCATGCCTGCCGAGCATCGCCTGCGCTTGAAGCGGCGGTAAAGATAGGTAAACCCGGTGCGCCAAGTGCTATCAAAAACATAGCTGACGGCGCTCGTCTCATGGAGTCGTTATGCCGATTTGATGCGTGAAGCCAGCCACACCAGCAGCAGCACCGGCAGCCCGAGCAGGGCGGTGGCGGTGAAGAAGTGGGTGTAGCCGAAGGCGTTGACGTAGTCGCCCGAGAAGCCGGCGACAAACTTCGGCAGCAGCAGCATCATGGAGCTGAACAGGGCGTACTGGGTGGCCGAGTAGCTGATGTTGGTCAGGCTGGACAGGTAGGCGATGAAGGCGGCCGAGGCGATGCCGCTGGCCAGGTTGTCGGCCGAGATGACGGCGATCAGCGCCGTCACGTCGTGGCCGTGACCGGCGAGCCAGGCAAACAGCAGGTTGCTGGCCGCGCTCAAGGCGGCGCCCAGCATGAGCACGCGCATCACGCCCAGCCGCATGGCCAGCGCGCCGCCAATGAAGGCACCCACCAGCGTCATGATGACACCGTAGATCTTGGTCACCGCCGCCACTTCGTCCTTGGTGTAGCCCATGTCGACGTAGAAGGGGTTGGCCATGATGCCCATCACCACGTCACTGATGCGGTAGACCGCAATCAGCGCCAGGATCAGCGCCGCGTGCCAGCGGTAGCGTTGCAGGAAGTCGGTGAAGGGTTCGACCAGCGCGCTGCGCAGCCATTCACCCAGGCTGCGCGCCGGCGGCAGTTCGCGTCGGGCCGGCTCGGCGCTCAACAACACCGTCAGCACCCCCGGAAACATGCTGGCCGCCATCACCAGGTAGGCGGTCTGCCAGGCGGCGTTCTGGTAGCCGGTGGCGTCGACCTCGGCGCGCGCTGCCAGCCACAGCACGCCGGCACCGGCCCAGATCATGGCCAGACGGTAGCCGGTCTGGTAAGCGGCGGCCAGCGCCGCCTGGCGCTCGCTGCCGGCCGACTCGATGCGGAAGGCGTCCAGCGCAATGTCCTGCGTGGCCGAGCCGAAGGCCACCAACAAGGCGCACCACACCAATGGCTGCAGGCCCAGCTGCGGGTTATTGACCGCCATGCCGACCAGGCCAGCCATGATGACGGCCTGTGACAGCAGCAGCCAGCTGCGCCGCCGGCCGAGCCAGTGCGTCAGACCCGGCAGCGGCAGGCGGTCCACCAGCGGTGCCCAGGCCCACTTGAAGGCATAGGCCAGGCCGACCCAGCTCAGGTGGCCAATGGTGCTGCGGTCGATGCCGGCCTCGCGCAGCCGGAAGCTCAGTGTGCCCAGCACCAGCAGCAGCGGCAGGCCGGCGGCAAAGCCCAGCGCCAACATGCGCAGTGTCGGCGGCTCCAGGTAGACGCGCAGGGTGGCAAGCCAGGAGCTCTTGATTTGGCTGGGTTCGGTGGCACTTGAGGACATGCAGGAATAATAAGCGCAGCCCTCCTTTGCCTCGCCCATGGACACACGCCCGGTCTTCCCAGACGCCCTGACTTTCCCCGCACGCCGCTGGAAGGCGCGCCGCGCCGTGCTGGCCGCGCTGTTGGCCGCACTGGTGCTGCCGCTGCAGGCGCGCGAAGGCGTGGAGGTCGGCAAGAACTCGGCTTTCAGCCAGCTGGTGCCGGCCGGTGAGGTGGAGCAGAGCGCGGCCCAGCAGTACGAGCAGCTGCTGGCGCAGGCCCGTGCCAAGAAGGCGCTGGCGCCCCCCGACCATCCTCAGCTGCAACGCCTGCGCGCCATTGCGAGCAAGATCATTCCGCATGCGCTGGCGTGGAATCCGCGGGCGCGCGACTGGCGCTGGGAAGTCAACCTGATCGGCTCGTCGCAGGTCAATGCCTTTTGCATGCCGGGTGGCAAGATCGTCTTCTACACCGGCATCCTGGACAAGCTGAAGCTCAGCGATGACGAAGTGGCCATGGTCATGGGCCACGAGGTGGCGCATGCGCTGCGCGAACATGCGCGCGAGCGCATGGGCAAGAGCGCTGTCACGCACGGCGCGGCGCGCATCGGCGGCGTGCTGGCGGCCGGCCTGCTCGGCATCGATCCGCGGCTGACCGACACCCTGGCGCGCGGCGGCGCCAACCTGCTGACGCTGGAGTTCAGCCGCGAAGATGAGTCGGAGGCCGACCTCGTCGGCATGGAACTGGCCGCGCGTGCCGGCTACGACCCACGTGCCGGCATCAGCTTGTGGCAGAAGATGGATGCGGCCAGCCGAGGCGGACCACCCCAATGGCTGTCGACCCATCCGTCGAGCAAGACGCGCATCGCCGAGATCGAGGCTAGCCTGCCCAAGGTGTTGCCCTTGTACGAGCGGGCGAAGAAGTAATACGCCTACGTTCCGCCGACGAAGGGGTTGCTCTGGCGTTCGCGGCCGAAGGTGCTTTCGGGGCCGTGGCCGGGGATGAACACGGTGTCGTCGCCCATGGGCCACAGGCGCTGGGTGATGCTGTCGAGCAACAGCTGGTGGTTGCCCTGCGGGAAGTCGGTGCGGCCGATCGAGCCGGCAAAGAGCACGTCACCCACGAAGGCGCGCTTGGCTTCGGGCGAGTGGAACACCACATGCCCCGGCGTGTGGCCCGGGCAGTGGCGCACGTTCAGCGTGCAGTGGCCGATCTGGACGGTGTCGCCATCGTGCAGCCAGCGCGTCGGCGTGAAGGGTTCGGCGTGCGGCAGGCCGAAGCGCTGGCCCTGCATCGGCAGGCCGTCGATCCAGAACTGGTCGCCCGGGTGCGGGCCGACGATGGGCACGTTCAATTTTTGCGACAGTTCTGCCGTGCCGCCGGCGTGGTCGATGTGGGCGTGGGTCAGCCAGATCTGCTCCAGCGTGACGCCGAGGCGCTTGACGGCCGTTAGCAGCACGTCAAGGTCGCCGCCCGGGTCGATGACGGCGGCTTTCATGGTTTCGTCACACCAGACGATGGAGCAGTTCTGCTGGAAGGCGGTAACAGGGATGGTTGCGTAGCGAAGCATGGTGATACGGTCTGGGGTTTACCCGCGGATCAAAGCACTATACATTCCGTAACAGTAGGGGTGCTGCGCCGGGCCCGCAGGCGGTCCGGCCGGAATCCGGGTTGACTGCGTGCCCATGCTTGCAGTGGCCAGCACGTTCAAGCATACGCGGGGAGTATTGATGCAGTCTGCCGAGCCGTTGGGTCCCTTGGAGGAACAAGACAAACAGCGCAAGCTCGCTGTCGGCGGTGTGTTCGTCATGATGGTGCTGAGTCTGCTGCTGTGGACCGGCCTGCTGGACATCGATCTGCCGGCCGCGCATTTCCTGCCGGTGCACACCACGCTGGAAGTCGTCTCCATCATGGTGGCCATGCTGGGGTTCGGCATCGCCTGGCACGCCTATTCGGCCGAGCGGCCCGGCAACATCGTGCTGCTGGGGGTGGTGCTGTTCGGCACTGGCCTGATCGATTTCGGCCACACGTTGTCCTATGCCGGCATGCCGGACCTGGTCACGCCTGCCAGTCCGCAGAAGGCGGTGGCCTTCTGGCTCGCCGCCCGCGCGCTGATGGCCGTCGGCCTGCTGGTCATTGCCCTGCGCGCCTGGCAGCCTCTCAAGCGCCCGTCGACGCGTCATGCGCTCATGAGTGGGGTGTTGCTTTACGTGGCATGGGTGTACTGGCTGATCCTCTTCCGTCCGCAGGCGGTCCCGGCGTTTTTTGTTCCGGGGCAGGGGCTGACCGACCTCAAGGTGCAGCTGGAGTTTGCGC
The DNA here is from genome assembly GCA_041905305.1 of Hylemonella sp. GTDB lineage: Bacteria > Pseudomonadota > Gammaproteobacteria > Burkholderiales > Burkholderiaceae_C > Hylemonella. The sequence continues at coordinate 7,117 of JAYRLJ010000105.1, forward strand.
TGGTGGCCGTCTATGGCTTGGCGGCCTGGCTGTTCTACCGGCAGGCACGGCAGCAGGGCAAGGCCTATGACCTCTTTGCCGCGGCGGCCATCGCCGCGTTGGCCGAGGTGTTCTTCACCCGCTATTCGCGCGTGACTGACTTGGTCAATGCCAGCGGCCATGTCTACAAGATCGTCGGCTACTACTTCATCTACCGTGCGGTGTTCGTCGACAGCGTGCGCCTGCCCTTTGAGGCCTTGCACACCGCGCTGGGGCAGGAGCGGCAGCGCTCGGCCGAACAGCATTCCTTCGTGCGTACCCTCGACCTGCTGGAGGAGGCGGTGCTGGAGCTGGACCGGCACGGGCGCATCATCAGCGCCAACAGCGGCTGGTGGATGTTGCTGGGCACGGTGCCCACGCCCGACACCAGCCTGCTGGCGCAATTGCATGACGAGGACCGTAGCGCCTTCGAACTGCACCTGATCGGCCTGTTCTCGGGCCAGAAGGACGAATTCCGCGGGCGCTACCGCATCCAGACCCAGACCCGCGCCGAGCAGTGGATGGAGTGCCGTTTCGTGGTCGAGCGCGACGACGACGGCGAGGTGATCGGCGCGCGCGGCGTGCTGCGCGACATCACCAAGACCTACCTGCAGGAGCGCCACATCACCTACATGGCGCTCCACGACGCGCTGACCAGCCTGCCGAACCGCGTGCTGCTGGAAGACCGCATCCGCCAGGCCATCCAGCAGGCGGCGCGGACCGGCAACCGCGTCGGCGTGTGCTTCATCGACCTCGACCACTTCAAGAACATCAACGACGCCTACGGCCACAAGGCCGGTGATGCGCTGCTGCTGTCGCTGTCGCAGCTGCTCAAAGGCTGCCTGCGCGACGGCGACACACTGGCGCGCTGGGGCGGCGATGAGTTCGTGGTGCTGCTGCCGGACCTGACCTCGGCCGACTCGGTGCGCCAGGTGGCGCAGAAGATGGTGGACGCTATGCGGCAGACCCTGATGCTCGACGACCTCGCCATCAACGCCACCTTCAGCATGGGCATTGCCGTCTATCCCGACGACGAGAGCAGCGGCGATATCGACGGCCTGTTGGCCCAGGCCGACCGCGCCATGTTCTATGCCAAATCGCAGGGCCGCAACAACTTCCAGTTGTTTGCCGACATGTCCAGCAAGGGCCTGGGCAAGAAAGAGCTCTACATTCAGACCCGGCTGGCCCAGGCCATCCGCGAACAGCGCATCGCGGTCTGGTTCCAGCCGCTGGTGGCGGCACAACTGCAGGCCGACGGCCGGCCGCGGCTGGTGGGGGTGGAGGCGCTGGCGCGCTGGCACGACCCGGACCTGGGCTGGATCTCGCCCGGCAGCTTCATTCCCATGGCCGAGAACCTGGGCTTGATTGGCGAACTCGGGAACCTGGTGCGGCGCCAGGCCTTCGAGCAGTTCCGCATCTGGCGTCAGACCCATCCCGACCTCACGCTGGCCATCAACATTTCTAAGCGCCAGCTGTTCGCCTCCGACTTCATGCACATGCTGCAGGCCGACATCGAGCACTACGGGCTGGATCCGCGCGTCGTGGTGCTGGAAGTTACCGAGTCGGTGGCGCTGATGGATGTGGAGTTTGCCGAGGACCGGCTGCGCCAGCTGTCAGCCGCTGGCTACACCCTGGCCATCGACGACTTCGGCACCGGCTACGCCTCGCTGTCTCAGCTGCACGAGCTGCCGATCGGCGAGCTGAAGATCGACATCTCCTTCGTGCGCCGGGTGCACAGCACCGAGGGCCTGCGCATGACGCAGGGCATCATCAGCCTGGCGCAGGCGCTGCGCCGGCGCACGGTGGCCGAAGGCGTGGAAGATGAGAGCACCGCCGGCGTACTGCGTCGGCTCGGCGTCGACGTGCTGCAGGGCTACCACTTCGCGCGTCCTTGCCCGGCTGGCGAGCTGGGCGAGTTGCCCCTGTTCAGCCAGCGGGAGCCGTTGTCCGGCTGAGGCGGGATCCATCAGCTTTCGGAGGCCGAGCCATAAGCGCCAAGTGCTGTGTCAGCCCGCACAATTACACCCATGAATTCGACGACTGCCGCTGACCTTGCCACCCGCCTGCTGCCCAGATCGGAA
>JAYRLJ010000498.1:0-1758 GCA_041905305.1 Hylemonella sp.
TGGCCGACGCGAACGCACGCGCGCACATGGTGGCCGACATCGAGCAGCTCGACGCCATCATCGACAAGTTTCTCGACTACGCCCGCCCCGACCGCGACAACTTCAGCCCGGTCAGCCTCAATGAGGTCATCCGCAACTGCGTCTTCAGCTTCAAGAGCCGCTCAGACATGCGCATCCGGCTCGACCTGGAAGACGGCCTGTGGGTACTGGCGGACGACGTGGAGTTGGGCCGCGTCATCTCCAACCTGCTGGAAAACGCCCGCCGCTACGGCAAGACCCCATCGACCGGCGTGACCACGGTGGACATTGCGGCGCGCGCGCGGGAGCAATGGGTGCTGCTACGGCTGCGCGACCACGGCCCCGGCGTCGATGCCGAACACCTGCCCAATCTGACCAAGCCCTTCTACCGCGGTGACGCCGCGCGCACCGAGGCCACTGGCGCCGGCCTGGGCCTGTCCATCGTGGAAAAAACCATCCGCCGCATGGGCGGGCGCTTTGCGCTGGGCAATACCAGCTCGGGCGGCCTGGCGGCGCAGATCAAGCTGCCGCGCGCGCCGCAATCCAGATAAAAACAGGCTTTAGCCCTTGCTGCATAAGCGCTGACAGCTATCGAAACAGGAGCGCCACGGCGCGCGCCTCGATGCTCAGGCCCTGCCCCACCGGCCCCAGTTTCTCGGCCGTCTTGGCCTTGACGTTGACGTGGGCCCGCTCCACCCCCACCGCAGCGGCGATGCGATCGCACATCGGTGCGATGTACGGCGCCATCTTCGGCGCCTGCGCCACGATGGTGCTGTCGACATTGCCGATCTGCCAGCCCTGTTCACGCACACGGCGCGCTGCTTCCGTCAGCAGCACCACCGAATCGGCGCCACGGAACTGCGGGTCGGTGTCCGGGAAATGGCGGCCGATGTCACCCAGCCCCGCCGCGCCCAGCAGGGCATCGGTGATGGCATGCAACAGCACGTCGGCATCCGAATGCCCCAGCAGGCCGAGGTGATACGGGATCTCGATGCCGCCAATGACCAGCCGGCGCCCCGGCACCAGGGCGTGGACGTCCCAGCCCTCACCCACGCGGATGTTCATGTTGTGCTCCTGTCTGCGCCACGCGCCTGCAGCACGGCTTCGGCCACGGCGAAGTCGTCCGGGTACGTGACCTTGAAATTCTGCGCGCTGCCGCTCACCAGCCGCGGTGCCAGGCCCAGGGCCTCCACCGCGCTCGACTCATCGGTGACGGCATCGCCGGCGTGCAGCAGCGCGCGGCGCAGCAGACCGAGGCGGAACATCTGCGGCGTTTGCGCCAGCCATTTGTCGCTGCGCTCCAGCGTGGCGGCCACGCGGCCCCCCTGCTCCTGCTTGAGCGTGTCGGGCAGCTTGTGCGCCAGCAGGCCACCAACCTCGTCGTGTTCGCATGCTGCCATCAGCTGCTCGATCTGAGCCGGCGTCACCAGGCAGCGTGCAGCATCGTGCACCAGCACCCAGTCCTGCTCCACCGCACCCAGCGCTGTCAGGGCCGACAAGCCGTTGAGCACGCTTTGCGCCCGGGTGGCGCCGCCGCAATCCGCCAATGCAAACGCGCCGGCGTGCGGGCGCAGGACATGGTCGCCCGGTGCCACCACCACCAGGGTGCGGTGCAGGCGCGGCACAGCGGCAAACGCGACCAAGGTATGCAGCACCAAGGGCTGGCCGGCGAGCGGCTGGTATTGCTTCGGCCCATGGGTCCCGGCGCGCGAGCCGGTGCCGGCGCAGGGAATCAGGGCC